>CALGGX010000513.1 GCA_937916025.1 uncultured Selenomonadales bacterium | reverse complement strand
ATATGAGTCAACACACGAAAAAAAAACGAACTCGGGGTTGAGTTGGAAATAAAAAACCGACGGAACATCCCGCCGGATCAAAATTCAAATTCAATCAAAAGCCATTGGCTGTCAAAAACTCTCGCGTGATCTCTGTCGAAGTCCGCGCGGAATTCTCGCGATCGCCGAAATGCATCAGCCGCTCGACGTACTTCGCTATCACGTCTGTCTCGATGTTGACGAGCGAACCGACGCGCTTCTCTCCGAAGTTCGTCACGCCCATCGTGTGCGGAATCAATGACACTTCAAACGCGCGTTCATCTACTCCGACCACCGTCAAACTCATGCCGTCAAGCGCGACCGAACCCTTCTCCACAATCTGCCGCAATAACGTCCGCTCGCATTCAACTCGAACGACATGCGCATTGCCCTCCGCGCGGAGCTCGACAATCCGACCGACGCCGTCAATGTGCCCGCTCACGATGTGCCCGCCCAATCGATCGCCGACTCGCAACGCACGCTCGAGATTGACCCGCGAGCCCGACTTCAGCTCCGAAAGCGATGTCCGACGCATCGTCTCCGGCATGACATCCGCACGAAAACTCCGCGCATCAAACGCCGTAACCGTAAGGCAAATGCCGTTTGTCGAGATGCTGTCGCCAATCTTCAGACCGTCAAGTACCAACCGACAGCCGATTGTGATCGAGCCGCGCGTCAAGCCGACAAATTCCCCCGTCTCTTCGATGATGCCCGTGAACATTACACGTTGACGCCGTAGTTCTTTCCGAGTGCAGCAAGTCCGCCTTCCCAGCCCGAGCCGATTGCATTGAACCGCCATTCGCCGTTCTTGCGATAAATCTCGCCGACCACGACCGCCGTCTCAATCGAGAAGTCTTCGCCGAGATCGTAGCGAATAAGCTCCTTGCCCGTCGCCTCGTCAACAACTCTGATATAGGCATTCTCAACCTGCCCGAACGACTGCTTGCGCTCTTTGCCTTCGTAGATCGTAACCGTAAAATCGATCTTCTCGATGTTCGCCGGAACTTTCGACAAGTCGATTTTGATCTCTTCGTCGTCGCCCTCGCCCGCGCCGGTGAGGTTATCGCCC
>CALGGX010000512.1 GCA_937916025.1 uncultured Selenomonadales bacterium | reverse complement strand
CCATGATTAAGATGAATTTATCTTCCGGTTTTGCCTCGCGATACAAACACTTGTCAATTGCTATAACAATACTTGTATCAATCGCTTTTTCTTTGTTGGCAACATTTCTGTCCAAGATAGAAACTTCAAAATTAGCCTTTTTCATGGCGTTCCAGAGGCTGTCGCTACGCGGCGGCTTGGAACCGATCAAAACTGCCTTTTTTACGTCATCTATATTGCCTTCGCTGACAAAATTCAGAAGACGCCCGAAGTCTATTCGACAACTTGCATCCTGCGCGTTTTTTCGATGCGCTTCGTACATGTTTCCGACCCAGCCTTGATGTACCGCAGAAGCGTACCTCCCTTCTATCCATACATTGGAATTATCGACAAATACGTAATACCCCATTTTCATCACCTTGAAAGAATATGAGTCGCCTTGCGAGACGGCTTTAAAATCGATGTTTTATTCCGCTTTGTTTCATTATCTCATTGGCGGTATGTCGTGATTTAATTTTGTTGTCGACCGTGATATTGCGAGCCGTGATCGGACTGTACCAAATATCATGATCCCCTTTGCCGTGACGAACAAAACTGCAACCGTTGACTTTCAAAATATTACGAACTTTCTTTTCGTATTCTGCCATCAGAAAAACGTCACTCTTTCATGTCGGCTGAATACAAAACAAACATCGTCCTTTTTCTTCAAACCGTTCAGTTGTATAAGTTCCGGCACTGCTTTGACGGTTTTTTGAATGATTTTATCTACAGACTCCGCTTCGAGTATCAAGCCTTGAATTTCGTCACTGGTTGCAATCCAAACTTCGGCTTCGCTATCCCAATCCAACTTTACGACGTATTCTCGATCTGTAAAAACGTTGTCTTCAAGATTATCAGTCATCTGCATCACGCCTATCTTCTCATTTAACTCAGATGCCTATAGAATAATTATGCGTTTTCTTACTCCGAATATTTTTCTTATCATCCGGATAAAGATCATGGAAATAATCAACAAAAACAACGTAGAACACATTAGCTTTTAGTATACCGACAAGGCGCACATCTTTGTCGTATCCGGCTTGATAGAGTTTTTCGCCTTCGCAAAACTGTTTTACATAATCATCATCGCTATATAAAGCATCGATGACATTTCGCGCAACGCAATCTTTATCATCGATACTGTGACAATGTCTAAAATTATTATTGTTATCGAAAAGCTCAGAGACTCGGTGTTGTGATAATTTACCGATCACGTCAATTAATTCTTTAAACTTTTCTATGAAATCCGATACGCCGCTAAGATGATTATCAAATTGATTTGTTCGACAGGAGCAGAATGATTTACCGGCAGAAAAATCGAACACTACATTGCGATTTTTACGGAGATAAGTATTAATTTCATCGACGCTTATCCAATCAACGGTATTTTTAACATTTCGTTGCTGTCGAACACCGCTCTTTACTTGCTTTTCCTTACTCATAATCTGGACGCATAACAATTAAACATATCAACATCAGCAATCGGATTATGAGATGGTGCATTGGGCGGGAGACCATTTCGCGCATTTTGCCATGGTAATTCTTGATGACAGATGCTTTCCAATGCATTGCCATTAAGCTCACCGTAGACTTCATTAACTTGTTGTAAAACATCGAGTTCGTCGGGCGAAAACATATCAGAATTATCTTGCGTCTTCGGAATGGTCTTATATCCATACATTTTATATTTTTCATACAAACGCGGATCGGCGGCACCATGCACCCATGCTTCAAACCGATTATCAAATAGTCTGTTAGAGAGTTCGTCGGCGTTTTCGTTATTCAAAGTAAGAAACCAAGCATAGGCGTAATAAACCAACTTTTGGAGTTTTTTGTTATTGACATCCGGCGAATTAGCTAAAAACCAATTCGCCACGTCATAGATTGTTACCATACACAAAAACCTCCTTTCATTGATTGCATGATACACCGTCCGCCTCATTTATGCAACCATTAGTAGTAATTCCGTTTGCCGCGTTCCTTGCGCATCAGCCCCATTATCACGTCCGAGTGCTTCGCCAACAGCTGAACGAACGACTTGCTGTCGACCGCATTGATATTCATCGTAGTATTTTCATTAACAGGGCGCGTGAATGCCGACAACTGCAGACTGATATTTTCGAGCAACTTCTCTTGCCTGATGTTACGCTCCTCTTTATCGGCTTGCATCTTTGTGTAGGTTTGAATATTGTTGACTGTGCGATCGGACATCACGGGCTCCATCTCTTCGCCGAGCGAGCCGCCTCCCGCGTACGCCTTCAATATCTTCTCTTTCTGCGCGATCTGCTCGGGATTTTCATTCAACCTGTTCAGGAACGACAAGCCGA
>CALGGX010000511.1 GCA_937916025.1 uncultured Selenomonadales bacterium | reverse complement strand
TGTGACTGGAGTTCAGACGTGTGCTCTTCCGATCTGGTTCCACATAATCCTTGGTAATCAGCGGCGTCTGGTCCCACACCAAGGCGTCGAAACGGTCAAGGCGTTGATGCGATTATCGGAGCAGTCGGGCGTTGAACTTCCGATCTGTAACACCGTCAACAACATCATTCATCACGATAAAAATCCGCGCGGAGAGTTGATGCAACTCTTCCTGCGCTCGACAAAAGAAGAATAGCTCAGCGGAGGTGGCAAAATGGAAATAGGAGAGAGAATAGTATATCCGATGCACGGCGCGGGAATAATCGCGGGCGTCGAGACGAACGAAATCGGCGGCGTGACGAAATCGTATTACGTGCTGAAAATGCCGATGGGCAATTTGAAACTCATGTTGCCCGTCGACAAGATCAATGAGATCGGATTGCGCGGCATCACAGATAAATCGAAAGTGCCTGAAGTGAAGGCAACGCTCGAAGCAAAGCCGGAACATATTGCGGGCAGTTGGAATAAGCGATATCATGCGACACTCGAGCGATTGAAGAGTGGAGATATCCTCGATGCGGCGGCGGTTGCTCGGAATTTATCGGCGCAAAATCTCCGCAAGAAACTCTCGAGCGGCGAACGGCGATTGCTCGATCTCTCGCGCCAAATTCTGATCAGCGAATTGGTGTTTGCCTGCGAGAAGGAGCCGGAAGAAATCGAAAAATGGCTCGACGACATTCTCGGTACTCCGGATGAGCCGTCGGAAGAAGTGTAAATTGAATGCAACATCGGCAGTATTCGATTGTCGATGTAATTTTTTGCGTTGCAATCGGTGATGTTGTTGAAAGGAGAATAATCGATGTTTAATTTTGCCCGCAAAGACACGGAATTTTTCGATCTGTTTGTCGAGAACGCGAAGTTTTTTCGGCATGGAGCGGCATTGCTCGACGAGGTGATCAAAGATCCGAACAAATCCCTCGAGCGCATCGACGAGATTCTCGGGCTCGAAGATTTGGCGGATAAAGTCAACGAGCGCATTCTCGAAAAGCTCAACCTGACGTTCATCACGCCGATCGATCGCGAAGATATATATTCGATCGCAAGCGAGCTCGATTCCGGAGTTGACATGTTGCAAGGCGCGCTTCAGCGATTGATCATGTATCGTGCGGGGCATGCGACCGACAAATGTCCGATGTTGACGAATTGGCTTGTCGAAAGCACAAACGAACTCGTCAAGGCGTTTGAGTTGCTCGTCGACATCAAAAAAAATCAGCGCGAAATTCTCGATGCCGTCCACAAAGTCAGCGAATATGAGAGCAAGGCGGACTTGGTTTATCGCGAGGACGTGGGAGTGCTTTTCGACGATGCCTCGCGAGATCCGGCGCATCGGACGATACATCTGATCAAATGGAAGGATATTCTCGACGACATTGAACAGACGCAAGATCACTGCAAAAAAATCGGCGATATGATTCGAGGAGTTGTAATGAAGTATGCATGAACTGCAATATTTGATGTTCACGGTAATCGTGTTGGCGTTGTTATTCGACTTCATCAACGGCTTTCACGACAGTGCGAATGCAATCGCGACTTCAGTGTCGACGCGGGCATTGACTCCGACGACGGCGGTGATGATGGCGGCGGTTTTGGAATTTACGGGCGCGATGATCTCGACGGGCGTGGCGAAGACGATCGGCGGCGATATTGTCAGCAGTCCGCACATCGTCGACGAACAGATCATCATCGCGGCTCTGTCGGGCGCGATAATTTGGAATCTCTTGACTTGGTGGTTCGCAATGCCGTCGAGCTCGTCACATGCGTTGGTCGGCGGTTTGATGGGTGCGGTGCTCGTTTCGGTCGGAACGGCGGGCTTGAATTTCCATGGCATCGGCAAGATCGTCATCGCATTGGTTGCATCGCCGATTGTCGCATGGTTTACCGGCATCGTGATCATGAATATTCTGTTCCGCGCGTTTTATTCAATGAACCCGCACGTTGCCAACAGCCGGTTTCGGAAAATGCAGATGCTGACGGCGGCAACCATGGCGTTTTCGCATGGGTCAAATGACGCGCAAAAGTCGATGGGCATCATCACGCTTGCTTTATTTTCGGGCGGCTTCATTGCAGAGTTTGAAGTGCCGACATATGTCAAAGTGCTGTGTGCGGCGGCAATGTCATTGGGCGTTGCGCTCGGCGGGCAACGTATCATCAAGACGATCGGCGGCAAGATTTTCAAACTCGAGCCGTTGAGCGGCTTCGCGGCGGATCTCAATTCGTCAAGCGTTGTGTTTTCGGCTACATTGCTGAATTTGCCGGTATCGACGACGCATGTCGTGAGCGGATCGATCATGGGAGTCGGCACGGCGAAGAGAATTAATGCCGTTCACTGGGGCGTTGCTCAACAGATGGTTGCCGCGTGGGTTTTGACAATTCCGTGCACGGCGGTTATGGGCGCGCTGATGCATGCCTTTGTCGATGTGTTTTTCTGAAGCTCGAAGGGAGGAGCAGATTGAAGAATATAATCGATGCGATTTGCACTTTGATCAATCGTCGCGATAATCTGTTGAGTACCGGGCAATTCGGAAGCAATCGAATTAATGCTGTCGGATATGTACTCGAGGATTATATCAAAGATTTGTTTGCCGATGCTTTCGACTGTTCACCGTTCGAGCGAATGCAACGGCAGTCTGCGGCGTTCTCGTATCTTGGCAACGACGCCAATCCGCCAGATATAATGTTGCATGGCGGCGACGCGATCGAAGTCAAAAAAATTCAATCCGAAAATGCCGCACTTGCTCTCAACAGCAGTTATCCGAAACAGTTTTTGATTTGCGATGATCCGCTGTTGTCGAATGCGTGCCGCGCGGCTGAAGATTGGCGCGTTAAAGACATCGTCTATGCTGTCGGCGTCGTGAACGGCGATCGGATCAAACATCTTTGCATGGTGTACGGGCGCGACTGTTGCGCTTCGGCTGAATGCTATGACAGAGTGCGCAATTCAATCAAGCAAGGTGTTGAAACTTCTGCCGGTTTGGAATTTGCTCCGACTCGCGAACTCGGCAGAGTCAATCGAGTAGATCCGCTCGGCATCACGTATCTCCGAATTCGCGGAATGTGGCATATCGAAAATCCGTGGCGAGTCTTTAACTATGTTTACGAGCGTAATCCGCAAGCGAATTTTAATTTCATGTGCATTATCAATACGGCGAAATGGAATGAACTGCGCAACCTCAATGTGCTTTTCGAGCTTCAGAAACATTATCCGACATTACGCATTGTTGACGTGAAAATTCATGATCCCGACAATCCGGCGCGGCTCAATGATGCGAAACTCATTCGCTATGAATTTTGAGGTGATCGAATGCGAGTGATCAGTTTGTTCAGCGGTTGCGGCGGCTTGGATTCGGGATTCGAGCGCGCGGGTTTTGAAATTCCGATCGCCAATGAATTCGACCGATCGATTTGGCAGACGTATCGCTGCAATCACCCGAACACGACTCTCTTGACGAATGACATTCGGCAACTCCGCGCGGACGATCTTCCCGACGACATCGACGGCATTATCGGCGGTCCGCCCTGTCAATCATGGTCTGAAGCAGGCGCGCAACGCGGCATCGATGACTCGCGCGGGCAATTGTTTTTCGACTATATCCGCATCCTCGACGCCAAGCAACCGAAGTTTTTCCTCGCCGAAAACGTCAGCGGCATGCTTGCCAATCGTCACTCCGAAGCAGTACGGAATATTCTCGAGTTGTTTCGACAATGCGGCTACGACGTATCGATCTCGCTCGTCAATGCGAAGGATTACGGCGTCGCTCAAGAACGCAAGCGCGTGTTTTACGTCGGTTTTCGACGCGATCTCCATGTCGATTGGAAATTTCCGCGCGGCTCGACCGTCGACGACGCCAAGAAATTGACGCTCCGAGACGTGATTTGGAATTTGCAATTCACTGCAGTTCCGACCGCCGCCGGAAACATACACAACGATCTTGCCGTCAACTGCAATGAATATTTCACCGGCGGCTTCTCGACGATCTTCATGAGCCGAAATCGGGTGAAGGCATGGGATGAGCAGGCGTTTACCGTGCAGGCCGGCGGGCGGCACTGTCAATTGCATCCGCAAGCTCCGAAAATGGTTTTTGTCGAGCCGAACGTCCGCCGCTTCGTCGAGGGCGCGGAGCATCTTTATCGCCGCATGACCGTCCGAGAGATCGCTCGCATTCAGGGCTTCCCCGACGATTTTCAATTCATCTACTCGAATGTCAATGACGCGTACAAGATGATCGGCAATGCGGTTCCGGTGCCGCTCGCGCATGAAATTGCCGAGGCAATCAAAAAAGCCGCCCGTGATTGAGCGGCTCGTTTTTTTATTGCGATGTCAGAAATTATCTTTGTTATCGACGTAAACCTCGGACAGAATTTTCGCCGGATTAGAGAACTCTTTGATGTTGTGCGCAAACAATCCGCGCGGAATTTCGATCGGAATTTTGACATCTTTCGGCAATGTGCGGATGATCTTGTCGTCAACGCCGAAGAATCCGATCCAAAATCTCGAGCAGAACATTACGCCGTCTTCAGAAATTGTCTTTGTTGTCGGCGTAAACCTCGGGCAGGATTGCGGCGAGATTCGAGAACTCTTTGATGTTGTGCGCGAAAAGCCCTTGCGGTACGTCGATCGGAATTTTGAAATCCTTCGGCAATGTGCGAATGATTTTGCCGTCGACGACGCCGAAGCCGATCCAAAACCGCGAGCAGAGCATCACGCCGTCTTCGTGCGGATACCCTTTATGCGTCATAGCCGCCGCGCAATCGCCATCGCCGATCGCCGATACCAGCGATTTGCATTTTTCAGTGCCGATCGCCGACGTGTCATAGCCGAAGTCTGCCGGACTTTTGAATTGCAAGTTCAAGAATGACGGTCCTTTTCCGATATCCTCGAGCACGTAATGATTGACGTCCCACGTCTTTTGATTGATCGGAACGCTCGGATCGCAAACGTAATCCGCTCGATCGGCGCGCGCGAAATAGTGATCCTCCGGATCCCAAATCTTGTATCGAAGATCGGAGCCGACGCTGTGCCACGGAAACCACCAATCAAGCATCTCGCTCGAAACGCCGGGCATATACGTCTCATTGCAGACGAAGCCGATTCCGTCCTCCGCAACTCCGTAGCCGAGTCGGCAATAATTCCCGTCCTCGCCGCGCAAGAATTTATCGCGCTCCTCGAATGGCACGCCCGAGAGTTTTGACGGCGCGTCGATCAATTTGATCTTCTCGCTCGGAATTTCAGCCATAGGTTGCCGGAAGAATTCGTAATACGGTAACTCGCGTTCCTCTTTGCTTACTCCGACTTTTTTTCCAATAAACAATTTCATATGCCGTAACCTCTTTTGCAATAAAACTCGTCAATCGTTCGGATCGTCAACGTAATCGACTTCGGAATAGCCCGCGTGCAACGTGATCTGATGCTTCAAACCGGCAGGAATGAAATATGTCTCGCCCGCTTTGCAGATTTTTGTCTCTCCGTTGGCGGTAAAACTGCAGGAACCGGTAACAACGATCGTCCATTGCGCGGCGTGCGAGTGCTCGGGGAAAACGACTTCCTTCTCCGCATAAGCAAAATACACCGTGCCGGGCGACGTGTGATCGACGTGAACCGTCAAGCCGTCGATGCCGTAATCTCTGATCGGAACTTTGTCGATGATTTCATGGAAATATCTCTGCATTCGGACTTTAAAATTCCTATTTCGACAAAAGACTTTCGATCTGATCCGAAATTTCGGCAGGCTCGATCATCGGCTCGAAACGCGCGACCACATTGCCTTCTTTATCGATCAGGAATTTCGTAAAATTCCATTTAACGCCGTCATCTTCGAGAAACTCGGGGAAGTTCTCTTTCAACGCCTTCGTCAAAATCGCCGTCATCGGCTTCGACTCATCAAAGCCCTCGAACTTCTTCTGCCCGGTCAGATACTTGAAAAGCGGCTGTGCATTTTCGCCGCGCACGTCGCCCTTTGCAAAGATCGTAAACGACACGCCGTAATTGAGTCGGCAGAATGTTTGAATTTCGTCGTTACTGCCGGGGGCTTGCGCCGCAAATTGATTGCACGGGAAGCCGAGAATCTCGAAGCCGCGATCTTTGTACTGCTTGTAAATCTCTTCCAAGCCCTTGAATTGCGGAGTGAAACCGCACTTGCTCGCCGTGTTGACGATGAGCAGAACTTTACCGGCGTAATCTTTCAGCGATTTCTCTTCGCCGCTCTTCGTCTTGACTTTGAAATCGTAAACGTTCATTCAAATTCCTCCAATCAACGTTTAATGCTGCTGTCTTCGTATTTGAAAGTGCCGCCGACGCCGAAGTGAATAATCCATTCCGGCTTGTCGGGGATCGGAATCCAATAGCCGAACGCCTTGCCGAATGCGCCTTCGTAAGCGATATAAATCGGCTCGCCGGTGTCGGCTGCTTTGTTGCACAGACAGCCGCGATGATTTTCGGGCTTGCCAATCGATGAGCATTTTAATCCGACCGCCAGTCCGAGATCGGCTGCTTTTCTGTTGATCGCAACCATTTCGCGACTCTTTTGAGTGATCATCACCGGCTCGGGGAAGTTGTCGAACATCAAATGAAATGCTCGGATGATCTCTGCATCTGTCATGACAATTCTCCTACGCTTTGTTAAATGCCGACTTCGGCTGTTTGCAACGCGGGCATCTCCAATCGGCAGGCAAGTCTTCAAACGCCGTACCGGCAGGAATGCCATGCTCCGGATCGCCGATTGCGGGATCGTAAACCTGACCGCAAATCGAGCAGACGTATTTGCCGGTCGATTTTGCCGCCTTGATCTCGCCGGGCGGAATGGGCTCGGGCATATTGTCGAGATCGACGACGCGTTTCGCCTCGAGATTTTCATAGCCGAGCGGCGTGTGCGTCGAGACATAAACCGTCGGATTCTCGCGAATGAACTGCCGAACGCGAGTAAGCGTATCGACCGCCGCATCCCAATCCTCGAAAACCACGGACAACCGATTTTCATACAACGCCTCGTCCGTGTAAGTGACGTCGCCATGAATGATGTAATTCAAACCGCCGTCTTCGACAATGACGATGCTGTTGCCTTTGGTATGCCCGGGCGCGAAGATGTAATGAATGCCGTCGGCAATCTTTTGACTGCGCTCGAAATTCTTGAATGCGCCGTCGGTGAAGTCCGTCCGAACAATGTTATCGCCTTCGAGTTTCATGTCGTCCGCCTCGATGCGCGAGATATAAATCTTTGCGTTCGGGAAGCTCCGAAGCTCGCCGGTGTGATCCGCATGCTTGTGCGTGACGAGAATTTTCGAGACCTGCTCCGGCTCATATCCGAGTTCGCGCAATGCCGAAACATAATCTTTGATCCGACTTCCGAGATAAATTTGCGTCTTTTCATCGACAACCATATCCGGAGCTTCGAGCGGCATGCCGGTGTCGACGAGAATGACTTCTTTGCCGGTGTCTATGAGATAATTCTGCAAAGTCGAGCGGTAGCGGACGGTCGGATCGAATTTTGCCGTCTCGCCGTTGCCGCCCATCGCGAACGGTTGCGTCATAAAGCCGTTTTCGTAGAGTTTGACCGCTTTGATTTTCATATTGCCGATCTCCTTTGCGAATGTCCAACCGCCGGTCATCAGTCCGACGGTGCCGATTCCGACTGCTTTGATAAAGTCGCGGCGTTTCATCGGATTATGCCTTCAATTTGAAGACCGATTTCGGTTGCCCGCACAGAGGACATGTCCAATCGTCGGACTCGCCGTCGAGATCGCCCTCGTACTCGTAGCCGCAAACGGGGCAGACATACACTTTTCGATCGGGAACGGCTTCGGCTTCAGCCTCGGCAGGCAGATACTTCTCGAGAATTTCCGTCATCAACACGCCGTGATGCCCTTCCTGTTTCGCGAACACTTCCATTTCATCCGCCGCCGCTCCGAATCCCGCCGCGCGGATTTTGTCAGCCATTGCTTTGACTTGCGCCTCGCCGTTAGTCTCCGCCTTGCGAACCGTCGCGACCATCGATCGGAAATTCTTCGGATACTTGCCGTTGAGGACGGCGTAAAATCCGGCGTGCACCGCTTCCTGATTGGCGGCTTCGATGAATTTCTCCGCGACTTCGTCCGGCTCCTGCTCACGTGCCAGACGTGCTACATCATCACACCGTTCGCTTCAGCCTGCGCGATGCCTTTGATCATCGACTCAAACTCGGTGCCCTTCGTCAATCCGTGTAAACTTTCCATCAAGCTCTTCTCCTTGTCAATGGAATTGATTTAGCACAATTAAATTATAGTAAATGCAATCGTTTTGTCAAGTTTCGATTCATTTACAATCGGACGCGGATTTTATACAATACTCGCGGGAGGTGATGCGGCATTGAACGAGTCGGATCTGAAATTGGAAAATCAATTGTGCTTTCCGTTGTATGTATGCGCGCGAGAGATCGTCAACGCGTATCGTCCGTTCCTCGACGAGCTCGGACTCACCTACACGCAATATATCGCGCTGATGGTGTTGTGGGAGGAGAAGCGCATCACCGTCAAAGCACTCGGCATAAAATTGCATTTGGATTCCGGGACGTTGACGCCGTTGTTGAAAAAACTCGAGTCGAAAGGGCTGATTGCGCGCGAGCGGTCTTCTGAAGACGAGCGCATCGTCTTTGCGTCTATCACGAGCGAAGGAATGGCGTTGCGTGAAAAGGCATTGACGGTTCCGACACAAATGGCAAATTGCGTCGACGGCTTTTCACCGGAAGAAGCGATCGAGCTCCGCGCTCTGCTCAATAAACTTATGTCGGCTTTAAAAAAATGACCGATCGTCGAAACCGGTCATTACTTTATCGAGTGCGCCGTTTTATTCCGCTTGCGCGGTATTTTTTTGCGCATAATCTTCGAGCGCGGCGCGAATGGCTTCTTCAGCCAAAACCGAACAATGCATTTTATATGACGGCAAACCGTCCAATGCTTCCGCCACCGCCTTGTTTGTCAATTGCATTGCTTCGTCAACCGACTTGCCTTTAATGAGCTCCGTTGCCATTGAACTCGAGGCAATCGCGCTTCCGCATCCGAAGGTCTCGAACTTTACGTCTTGAATGATGCCGTCTTCGATCTTCAGATACATCTTCATGATATCACCGCAACGCGCATTGCCGACTTCGCCGATGCCGTCCGCATCTTCAATCACGCCGACATTTCGCGGGTTACGAAAATGATCCATCACTTTTGCGCTGTACAATGCCATATCGATTACCGCCTTTCACAAAATGAACTGTTGTTTTCCCGAGCAGAGATCACGCCAAATCGGCGAGAAACTTCGGAGATATTCAACGACTTCCGACACCGATCGGATGATGAAGTCGACATCGGACGTCGCAATTTCTTCGCCGAGCGTCAAACGGAGCGAGCCGTGCGCGACATCATGCACCCTTCCGATTGCCAACAGGACATGACTCGGCTCAAGATCGCCGGACGTGCAGGCACTGCCTGACGAAACCTGAATGCCCTTGTCGTCCAGAAGCAAAATCAACGACTCGCCTTCAATGCCCTCGAAACAGAAATTCACGTTGCCGGGCAATCGGCGTTTTGCGTCACCGTTCAAAGCCGAATGCGGAATCCGTTTCAAGCCTTCAATCAATCGATCGCGCATTTCCGTAAGATGTGCAATGTTCGCCGACATGTTGTCGTTTGCTTCCGACAATGCCGTCGCCGTTGCCGAAATGCCCGCAACATTTTCCGTTCCGGCGCGTTTGCCGCTCTCTTGCGCTCCGCCTTCAATTAAATTGATGAGTTTGATGCCCTTCTTTGCGTATAAAAATCCGACGCCCTTCGGACCGTGAAACTTATGCGCGGAAGCCGACAGCATATCGATGTTGTCTTCGATGACGTTTACCGGAATATGCCCGATTGCCTGTACCGCATCCGTATGAAAAATGACATTGCGCTTTTTGCAGATCGCTCCGAGTTCGCGAACCGGCTGAATCGTTCCGATCTCGTTGTTGGCATACATAATCGTCACCAAACATGTGTCATCGCGGATTGCGGCGTCCAATTCCGAAGGGCGAATCAAACCGTCTTCATGCACGTCGAGGAGAGTAATTTCAAAGCCGCGTTTTTTCAGCTTGTCAAGCACATGTAAAACGGCATGATGTTCAAACGCCGAAGAAACGATATGCATCTTGCCGCGTTTTTGGCCCGCTTCCGCCGCCGACAAAATCGCCTGATTGTCGGCTTCGCTGCCGCCGGACGTAAAAATGATCTCTCGCGGCGCGGCACCGATCACTTCGGCGATCGACTTCCGCGCCTCTTCCAAAATCTCTTTTGCCTTTTGCCCGTGAGCGTAAAGCGAAGACGGATTGCCCCAATATTCTTCATTCACGGCGATCATCTTTCGGATCGCCGCGTCGCTCATTTTGGTCGTGGCGGCGTTATCGGCATAAATCATGTCAAAATCCCCTTCCAAAAATTAACTTTAAAGATTATAATTATATTCGCCTATCAAGTCAATAGGTTTTATTCCAATCGGGGAGTGATGAATTATGATTTCGACACGCGGGCGATATGCACTCCGCGCCATGATTGATCTTGCCGAAAACGGCAACGGCGGTTGCATTCCGTTGAAAGACATTGCCGCGCGAGAGGGGATATCGAAAAAGTATTTGGAAATACTCGTCAAGGATATGGTCGCGGGCGGATTGATTGTCGGAATCGGCGGCAGAAGCGGCGGCTACAAACTCTGTCGAAAGCCGGAGGAATATACCGTAGGAGAGATCATTGAGCTGATGGAAGGTTCGCTTGCGCCGGTGGCTTGCCTTGCATGCGATGCGGAACCCTGTCCGCGCGCCGAAGATTGCTCGACGCGTCCTTTTTGGAAGGAATACAATCAAATTACGCATGATTTTTTGTACGGCAAAAGTCTCGGTGATTTGATGCAAAAAAATACCGCCCGTGATTGAGCGGTTCATTGTTTTTGAAGAAAATATTTGTTAAAAATCACTGCCTTTGATGCGATTCATAATTGCCGGCGCAATCATCTGCAGTGGAAATTGTCTGTCGACGGCTCCGGCTTCCCATGCCGAACGCGGCATGCCGTACACCACGCAAGTTGCCGCATCCTGACCGATTGTCGGCGAACCGTTTCGCTTCATCTCGAGCAAGCCTTGAGTGCCGTCATGTCCGATGCCCGTCAAAATTACTCCGAGTGCCGCGCCGTTCGTCCATTGCCGTGCCACAGAGTGAAACAGCACGTCGACCGCCGGACGGCACGCATGCAATTTCGGCCCCGTATGGCAATTGATTTTGATTGCATCGCCGATTTTTTTGATCGACATGTGCAATTCGCCCGGTGCAATGTAAATCGTGTTCGGCTTCGCCATTTCGCCGTTGACGGCTTCTTTTGCCGAAAGGACGCATTCGCCGTTCATACGCTCGGCAAAGAGTTTCGAGAAGCCGGGCGGAATATGTTGCACGACGAAAATCGGCGGCAACGGCGGACGAAGTGCCGGTAAAACCGTCGCGAGTGCTTCCGTGCCGCCCGTTGACGAACCGATTGCAATCAATTCGATTTTCACCGGCGGCTTTTTGATTGCCGCTTTTATTGCCGAAGTTTGCGCCTTTAATTGCTCCGCCATTTTCAGTACCGACACTGCTTTATTGTTATCCATTGATATCTGCTCCCATGTTGATTACCGCGGGCGCGCGAAGATCATCCGTCCGGCGGAAGTTTGCAGTGCTGATGTAACTTCGACGGAGATCGTTCGACTTAAATAGCGATGCCCGTTTTCGATTACGATCATCGTGCCGTCTTCGAGATAAGCAACGCCCTGTCCGGGTTCGCGTCCGTCCTTGACGACTTGCACGCGCATTGTCTCGCCCGGTACCACGACGGCTTTGACCGCATTCGACAGATCGTTGATATTGAGAACTTCGACGCCGCGCAATTGTGCGACTTTATTCAGATTGAAGTCGTTGGTGATGATCTTGCCCTTGACTTTTTGCGCGAGCCGCACGAGTTTCGAGTCGACGCCGTTGATGTCGTCGAAATCGATGTTCATCACTTCGACTTTGAGTTTCGATTGATCATCTTGAATGGATTGCAGAACGTCGAGCCCGCGCCGCCCGCGAACGCGCCGAAGTGCATCCGGCGAATCGGCAATGTGCTGAAGCTCCTCGAGCACGAATACAGGAATGAGAAGCGTGCCTTCAAGAAAACCGGTTCGGCAAATGTCGGCAATCCGCCCGTCGATGATCACGTTCGTGTCGAGCAACTTGTAATTCTTCTCGAGATTTGCCTTGTCGATGCTTTTTTTGAGATCGACCGGCTTCGGCGCGGGCTTGACTTCTTTGACTTCCTTGACGGCAGGTTTCGGCTTTGCCTTTGCTTTGTCGACGGCAATTTTGTCGTCTTTTTTGACTTCGGCGTTGACGGCTTCCCGCTCTCGAGAGCGCAACACTTCTTTTAAAACTCGCGGAATGAAATCAAAACTGGCGGCAAGCTCGCGGCGTTTTTTGATCGTGATGTGAATGCCGAGATAGCCGAGCACGATGCTGAAGATGACGGGAATGTAGTCGCCCACGACCGGAATTTTCGCAAATGAATAGCTGAGGAGATTGGCGATTATGAGTCCAATGGCAAGCCCGCACGCGCCGGCAATGACGTCGTGAGTGGGCATCTTGCCGAGTTGCTTCTCGACGAAGACGGTGAATTTTCGGAGTCTGCCGAGCAGAAACGGCGTGACAAACCAGCCGCCGAGTCCGCCGAGCAACGCGCCCGTCAAAATACAAATGAGATTTGCGGCAGTCAATTGCAAGATTCCGAGATCGATGTTGAGCAACTCGGTGCTCAAATACATTGCGAGCAACGGACTTGCGAGTTTCAATAATGCGCCGCCTGCGATTGCCAAAAAAAGTGTGATGATTGTGCGAAGAACTTTGTCAAGCATAAAATCCCTCCTTTGTGTTTAATGCGGCAAAAGCATAGCACAGCATTATGAAATTGAAATGAGTATGAATTTTTGTCGATTATGATTTGAGTTGCCGAATGACGACGCGATCTTCGCCGTCGATGTCTTTCAATCGGACGGCAATGATCTCGGATTTCGATGTCGGAACGGATTTGCCGACGAAGTCTGCGCTGATTGGGAGCTCTCGATGCCCGCGATCGATCAGAACGGCGAGTTGAATCGATTGCGGACGTCCGAAGTCCATCAATGCGCCGAGAGCCGCGCGGATTGTTCTGCCGGTGTAGAGGACGTCGTCGACGAGCACGACGATCTTGCCGGTGATGTCGAACATGATGTCGGTCGAGCGGACGATCGGTTGCGATTGCAGAGTGGAGAGATCGTCGCGATAGAGAGTGATGTCGAGGACGCCGAGTCGCGGCATTCTGCCTTCGGACTCTTCGATTGCGGCGGCGAGACGAGCGGCGATCGGAACTCCGCGCGTCCGAATCCCGACGAGGATCACATCGTCAATGCCGCGATTGCGCTCGATGATCTCATGCGCGATGCGCTGAACCGCGCGCCGCATGTCATCCGGCTCCATTACTGTCGTTTTCTCAATGAATTCTGCCATGTCAAAAACTCCTTCCGAATTGTTTTTGTATCGTTAAACGACGTCAAATCATCATAAATGTCGACGACAACTCCCGATTGTTTTCGACAAGTTCCGCGCGGAGCCGTCGGAGTATATTTTGCATGTCATTCGGCAACAGTGCTTTGAATTTCATCAACTCGCCCGTCGTCGGATGCGTCAATGTCAATTCGCTCGAGTGCAATGCCTGACCTTCGATCGGAAACTCATTGCGCCGAGTGCCGTACTTAGGATCACCTACCAACGGATGCCCGATGCCGGTCAAATGCACTCTGATCTGATGCGTCCGCCCGGTCAACAGTCGACATTCGACAAAACTGAATTCGGCAAATCGCTCGAGCACTCGAAATTCTGTCGTTGCCGACTTGCCGTCCGAAGTGATCGCCATTTTCTTTCGATCGGTTTTGCTTCGACCGATTGCGCCGTTGATGATCCCCGCATTTTCCGAAATGCGCCCATGCACGATCGCGAGATATATCTTCCGCGCGGATTTCGATCCGATCTGTTTTGCGAGATTGACATGCGCCCGATCGTTCTTCGCGGCGACCATTACGCCCGAAGTGTCTTTGTCGAGTCGATGTACAATGCCCGGACGCATCACGCCGTTGATCCCCGACAAATCCCTGCAATGAAACAGCAATGCGTTGACGAGCGTTCCGCTCGAAATTCCATCCGCCGGATGCACCGTCATTCCGCGCGGCTTATTGATCGCGATTATATCCGAATCCTCGAAAAGAATATCGAGCGGAATATCTTCCGGCTCTATTTCGAGATTTGTCGGCTCGGCTTCGGCAATCGAAAGAATTTCGCCGATCGACACTCGATAACTCGCGCGAACTTTTTTGCCGTCAATCAGAACTTCTCCGCGCTCGATCGCCTTTTGCCAATACGCTCTCGAATGTTCCGCGCGGAGTTTCGACAACAGCAGATCGAGCCGCAAATTCGTTTCGTCAATTCTGAGCTCCGTCATCATTTTGCTCTTCCGTTGCGCTCGACGCCGCACAAAAATCGATGAATGCTTGCGCCGCCTTCGACACGTATCGATCCTTCTTCCAAGCAAGTCCGATGTCGACAAAGATCGGTTCGGCAAGCGGCAACGCGCTTATCCCCTCCGTCGACTCACAAATAAAATCCAATAAAAACGCGATCCCGACTCCGTGCGCAATCAGCCCTTTGATCGTCACGATTTGGCTCGACTCGAGTACCACGTTCGGCGAGATTTTCAATTGCCGAAGCCGCTCCTGAAGTATTTCGCGCAGATACGAGCCCTCTTTCATCATGATTAAACTCGATTTCGCGATGTCTTTTGAAGCGACAGATTTTTTCTTTGCGAGCGGACTTTCGGAATTGACGCATGCCATCAATTGCGAGCGACTCATCTGCAATACATTCAATGTCGGCGGCACGTTTGTGATGATCACAATGCCGAAGTCAAGTTCATCGCGCTCGAGCATTTCGCGAATAGACATCGAGCCTTCTTCAAACAGCAACACGTCCAATCCCTGATGCAAACGCTGAAATCCGGAGAAGATTTTTGGAAACAAATACGCTCCCATCATCGGCGGAATTCCGATTTTGATCGTGCCCTTCTTCAGTTGTTTGTAATCGTTGACTTCAAGGATCGCATCTTCAATACAGCGCAAAGCCGTCTCGATTCGGCTCAAAAAAACCGCGCCTTCCGGAGTGAGCGATAATTGTTTTTGACTTCGATCGAAAAGCAAAATTCCAAGCTCCGACTCAAGTTTTTTGATCGCCACCGTGATGTTGGGTTGCGATACTCTCAATCGTTGCGCTGCCCGCGTTATATTTTTCAATCGGCTCGCCATCTGAAAATACTCAAGCTGCCTCAGTTCCAATCCCATCACTTCCTCGTATGGTCGACATCTGTAGTTTAAATCGATTGTACTACAATCAGTTGATAAAGTAAATTTTTTTCTGCCGTCGGTTTGATTGCTTGACTAAAAAAAACTTCTTCGATTATAATTTTGATCGTGATTTTGGAGGAGGAATTTTGAAATGGCATTGCGAGGAGTGAGAGGCGCGACGACGGTCGAGTCAAATTCAAAGGAAGAAATATGGCGCGCGGCGCGGCTTTTGATTACCGAAATGATGACGGCGAATGATTTGAATGCAGAGCAAATCGGAGCGGCGATCTTCTCGTCGACCGAAGACTTGACGGCGGCATTTCCCTCGACGGGCGCGCGACAATTGCCGGGCTTTGATCTCGTTCCGCTCTTCGACGCGCGGCAACTCGCAATCGAAGACAGCCTTCCGAGATGCATTCGCGTATTGTTGCTTGTCGACGTCGAAAAAAACGCTCGAGACATTTGCCATGTTTATCTCGGCGATGCAAAAAAACTCCGCCCCGATCTCAACAACTGAAGGAGTGATTTGTTTGAAAGGCAGATTTGGTTCGTACGGCGGGCAATACGTGCCGGAGATCGTCATGCCGGCATTGATGGAACTCGAGACCGCTTACGATAAATTCAAAGCCGATCGCGAGTTTTTGACGGACTTCGATCGTTATCTCAAAAATTACGCCGGTCGCCCGACGATTTTTTATTTCGCCGAAAAATTGACGCGGCACTACGGACGCGCGAAGATTTATCTCAAGCGCGAAGATTTGTTGCACACCGGCGCGCATAAAATCAACAATGCGCTCGGGCAGGCACTGCTCGCAAAGCGCATGGGCAAAAAGAACATCGTTGCCGAGACCGGCGCAGGGCAACATGGAGTAGCCTCGGCGACTGCCGCCGCGCTTTTCGACATGAACTGCACGGTGTTCATGGGCGTCGAGGACATCGAGCGGCAAAAGCTCAACGTCTTCAGAATGAAACTGCTCGGCGCGGAAGTGCATCCCGTCAGTTCCGGAACCGGCACGCTCAAAGATGCTACAAGCGAAGCGATCCGATATTGGGCGACGCATGTCACCGACACGTATTATCTGATCGGATCGGTCGTCGGCCCGCATCCTTATCCGACGCTCGTTCGTGATTTTCAAAAATGCATCGGCGAAGAAATCCGCGCGGATTCGATCAAAGAATTCGGACGGTTGCCGGATTACGTCGTGGCATGCGTGGGCGGCGGTTCCAATGCCATGGGAACGTTTTATGACTTGCGAAATGAGCCGTCGGTGAAAAAGATCGGCGTCGAAGCGGGCGGACGAAGCGATGCCGTCGGCGATAACGCAAAGACCTTGTCGGGCACGGGACGCCCGGGCGTTTTGCACGGCGCATACAGTTACGTATTGCAGACAGAAGTCGGTCAAATTATCGAGGCGTATTCGATCTCGGCGGGGTTGGATTATCCCGGCGTCGGTCCGGAGCATTCACATTTCAAGGACGCGGGGCTTGCACAATATGTTGCCGTCACGGATCGGGAAGCACTCGACGCCTTCAAACGGCTGTCGGAGCTCGAAGGGATTATTCCCGCAATGGAAAGTTCTCATGCGTTGGCGTATCTCGAAAAACTCATGCCGTCGACGAGCGCGGACGAAGTCGTCGTGGTCTGCTTGAGCGGGCGCGGCGATAAAGACGTGCAGATGGCGGCAAAGGCAATGGGGGTGCAGATCTGATGACGCGATTGGAAAAAAAATTGGCGGCATTGAAATCCGAAGGGCGAAAAGGACTGTTCATTTACATCACGGCGGGCGCACCGGACGTTGAAACGAGCGTCCGTGCAATGCTCGAAGCCGAAAAAGCCGGCGCGGATTTGATTGAACTCGGAATTCCGTTCAGCGATCCGCTCGCAGACGGTCCGGTCATTCAAGAGTCGTCGTCATTGGCGGTTCGCAAAGGCATGACGACGGCGGGCGTTCTCGAGATCGTTCGCGAGATCAGACGTGTATCGGAGATGCCGCTCGTCGCCATGGGATATATCAACAATCTTTTGAGTTACGGCTTTGACGGCTCCGAAAACTGCAACGGCTTCGAGAAGTTTGTGATCGAAGCGAAGGCGGCGGGGCTCGACGGCGTGATCCTTCCGGATGTGCCGCATGAAGAGTCGGCTGAAATGCGCGAGATCAGTCGGCGCAACGAATTTCATCTTACGGAATTCATCACGCCGGTGACGACGGTCGAGCGTATGAAAGACACTTGCGCGAATGCGGACGGCTTCATCTATTGCGTGTCGAATACGGGCGTGACGGGCGTCAAGGAGCTCGATTTTTCGACAATCAATCGCGTGGTGAAGGCGGCTCGGCAATTCACCGGGGTGCCGATGGCGGTCGGGTTCGGAATCGGCAATGCGGATTCGGCAGTCCGCGCGGCGAGCGAAACTGATGCCGTGATTGTCGGCAGCGCGATCGTTCGTCGTCTGCTCGACGGAAAATTCAACGACGCCATGAATTTGATCAAATCAATGCGCGACGCGCTCGACAAAAATTATCACGCTTAAGTTTTTCTTCCGGAGCAAACGGCAATAAAATGCGCTTGGAAGAATTGTTTCGATATCGCAGCGGCTGGATGGGCTTCGCCATTCTGTGGATCATGTTTTTTCATTGCGGCGCGACGGTCGAAAATCCCGTTCTTCGGATATTCAAACAGCTCGGCTACGGCGGCGTCGATCTCTTCGTCTTTGCGTCCGGAATCGGCTGTCAATATTCTCTCGACAAGAATTCCGAACCGCTTGCCTTTCTCCGACGCCGCGCGGAGCGACTCCTGCCGACGTGGTGGATTTTTCTGTTCGTCTGGCAACTGCTCCGCGATCAACAGGGGCTTGAACTGCCGCCGCAATCTCTCCTCGGCAATTTCTTTTGCATTCAGGCATTCGTCGATTGGCATTTCTGCTTCAATTGGTACATCAGCGCGTTGCCGGTATTGTATCTCCTCGCGCCGTACTTTCATTCGTTGATCAATCGAAACGTGTCGCCGAAAAGATTTTTGATTGCCGAATTCGGATTGCTCGCATTGACGGCGGCGTTCATCAACAATGATTATCTCGTGCTGATGACGCGCCTTCCGATCTTCTTCGCCGGATTTTATTGCGCCGCAATCGCAAAGCACGGCGCGTTGTTCAATCGAGCATCGGCAATCGTTTTGTTCGGCGCGACGGTACTCGGCGCGAGTGTATTGATTTTCTGCCTTCGGACGTATCCGGAATTGACTCTGTCGATTTACGGCGTGTGGTGGTATCCTTTTCTGTTGATCACACCCGGACTTTGCTTCGGTTTTTCGCTCTTATTAAACCGATTGCCGTTGATAAACAAATTGTTGTCTGCAATCGGCGGGCTGTCGTTTGAAATTTATCTCGTCCACATTCTGCTCTTCAACATCATCTTGCACTCGAAACTTCAATTGCAGAATTGGTATTGGTTCGCGTTGCTTCCGATCATTTTGATTGGAAGTCTCGCACTTCGCGGCATTAAAAATTTTGTTGTGAAAGGTTTTTGCAGATGAAATTGGTTTCTTGGAACGTTAACGGACTTCGCGCCTGTCTGAAGAAAGATTTTATGACGACATTCAAATCACTCGACGCGGACATTTTTTCGATACAGGAAACGAAAATGCAACCGCATCAGGCGATAATCAATATTGACGGCTATCGACAATATTGGAACAGCGCAGAAAAAAAAGGTTACTCCGGCACGGCGATTTTTACCCGACTCGAGCCGCGCGGAGTTTCGCTCGGAATCGGCATTGAAGAATACGACAACGAGGGGCGGGTTATCACTCTCGAATTCGATGACTTTTTCCTCGTCAATGTCTATGCTCCGAACTCGCGGCAGGATCTCGAGCGACTCGATTATCGAATGGATTGGGAAGATGTCTTCAAAGATTTCGTTTCGGATTTGGACACAAAAAAACCGCTCGTGATTTGCGGCGATTTCAATGTGGCGCACATGCCGATCGATCTGAAAAATCCGACGAACAATCATCATAACCCGGGCTTTACTTACAACGAGCGTTGCAAGTTTGATGAATTGCTGGAGGCGGGCTTTGTCGACACATTTCGCTTCCTGAATCCGACAAAGAAAGACGCTTACACTTGGTGGTCGTACATTCGCAATGCTCGGGAACGAAATGTCGGCTGGCGAATTGACTATTTCCTTACGTCCGAACGGCTGAAAGATCGGATTGTCGATGCGTCGATCGAGAGTAACATTTTCGGAAGCGATCACTGCCCCGTGCAATTGAGATTGGATTTTTGATTAACAAAAAATACGCGCCTGCAAGCGCGCTTTTTTTTATTGACTGCTGCGGCGCGTGATCTCGACAAGCCCGAGCGGCGTCATGTCGATCACATGTACGCGCTTTCGATCGCCGAGTGCTTTCGTCCGAAGATACTCCATCAACCGATCTTTCTGCTCCGGACGATTCATGTCAATGAAGTCGATGATGATGATGCCGCTGATGTCGCGCAACCGCAATTGCTTCAAAATCAACTCCGCCGCTTCCAAATTCGTTTGAAATACCGTGTCGGAGAGATTTATGCCGCCGTAGAATTTCCCCGTATTCACGTCGATAACCGTCATTGCTTCGGTTCGATCGATGACGATTGCTCCGCCGCTCGGCAATTCCAATTCCCGCTCGCCGAGCTTTTTGATCTCGTCATCGACGCCAAAAAACGCAAAAATCGGCTCCTCGCCGTTGTAATGCTCTATACGCACCGGACATTCCGGCATCAGTTCTTTTACCAAGCCCGTAGCGCGAACATACATTTTCAAATTATCAATAATAATCCGCTCGACTTCGCAATTCAACTCGTTGCGCAACACTTTCTTCAGCAAATCGTTTTCGCTGTAAATCAACGACGGTGCTTTGCGCCGATTGATACATTCGGCAATCGTCTGCCATTTTTGAAACAACCGATCAATCTCTTCGATTAAGACATCTTCGGAGCATTCCGCCGCCGAAGTTCGGATGATCAGTCCGCAATTGGGCGGACGCAATTTCGAGGCGAGTTTGAACAGTCGGGTTCGATCTTTTTCTTCGACTTTATGCGAAACGCCGATGCTGTTCGTGTTCGGCAACAAGACAACCCGTCGCCCGGGGAGCGATAATTCCAATGTAGCCCTCGGACCTTTCGAGCCGACCGCTTCTCTTTCGATCTGCACGAGCACTTCGCCGTTAAGCTCGACCGGAAACGTCCGCTTCTTGCCGAATTGCAAAAACGCATTTCGATCCGTTCCGATGTCGACGAACGCCGCCTGCATGCCCGGCAATACGTTTTGTATCCGCCCTTTGTAGATGTTGCCGGATAAACTCGGTTCTTCTTCGTTGACAACATAATAAGCGGCGAGCTCGTCGTCTTCAATGACGACTGCCCGCGTTCTTTTTTGCGTGCGGTTGATCAAAATGTTCTTCATCCGAATGTACCTTCGCCGCGCGGATCAGTTTTTAAACAAATACATGTAAATCATCAAGCCGATAACGCCCGGCACTCCGAATGTTCCGGCGATAAAGCAATGGATAAATGTAATTTTGATCATCACCAGTCCGACCATATTGATGACGTAAAGCATAATCGCGCCGATAACGCTGTTGATGATCAATTTGAACAGCAGTTGGAACGGCAGAGTCAGTATGTTGATGACCACGACGATCAAAACAACACCGACGACCGCGCCGGCGGCATATTCAAGCATTTCAACGTTCATTGCCCCACCTCTTTTTGTGTCAAATGACGGTTCTGTTTTCGATTGCCTTGACGAGCGTCAAAGCGTCCGTGGAATAAAAATCCGTACCGATCGGAAGCCCGCGCGCGAGTTTGGTCACTTTCACTCCGGCGGGCGTCAACAATCTCGAAATGAACAACGCCGTTGCATCGCCCTCAACCGTCGGCTCGAATGCGATGATGATCTCTTTGATGTCTTCATCGCCCACGCGCGTGATCAATTCCCGCAACTTGATATCCTCTTGCGTCACGCCGGAGAGCGGCGAGATCAAACCGCCCGTCACGTGATACTTGCCTTTGTAAAATCCGATGCGCTCGATTGAATCAAGATCGCGCGTATCCTTCACGACACAGATTGTCGACGCATCTCGCATTGCCGAGGCGCAAATATCGCAAATCTTGTCGTCCGAGTCAATCGTTCGGAAACAGATCGGACACGGATGCGTGTTCTCTTTGATATTACGGATCATTTCGGCGAGATTTTTTACGTCTTTGTCGTCCAAATCGACGATGTAATAGGCGAGTCGCGCCGCGCTTTTTCTTCCGATGCCGGGCAATTTTTGCAACGACTCGACGAGGGCATTCATTGCCTTCGAGCCCATTTCATTTACCGAAAATGTTTGACAAACCGGGCAAGGCATTCAACGCCGGACCCGCCATTGCACTCATTTGCGCCTCGATTTTCTTATCGATCTCGGCATTGGCGGAATTGACCGCGCTCACAATCAGATCTTCAATCACCGAAACGTCGCCGTCGCTGATCAGATCGGGATCAATCTTGATCGACTTCAAGTTCTTTTCGCCGTCGACAGTTACGACCACGGCGTTGCCTCCGACCGAGATCGTCGTCGTCTCCGATTTGAGTTTTTCCTTCTGCTCCTCGAGGTTTTTCTGCAGTTCCTGCGCTTTCTTCAAGAGCTCGTTCATGTTAAATTTCGGCGGCTGCGCCATTGAAAATTCCCCCTCAATCCGTGTTATCGTTATCGACATCGCCAAAAATGTCGTTCATCTTCAAGATGTTTCGGCGCGTCTTGCCCTTCGACTGCGCCAATGTCTGAGTCAAACCGCGTTTTCGTGCGGGCGGCGGCTCAAGGCTGTCGACGACAATCTCGATCGGTTTTTCGAGCAATGCGTCCGCCGCCGATTGAATCTCCTTCCTGCATTCGGCATCGAACATCTTCATTCGCGACCAATTGTCGAACGTCAAAGTCAATCGATCGTCCTTAAAATCGGCGTGATCCGCCTTAACCAACATCGAAGTCATGTTGGGTTTTTTCGTCGCTCGGAAGTATTTGA
>CALGGX010000510.1 GCA_937916025.1 uncultured Selenomonadales bacterium | reverse complement strand
AGACGATGGTGCGCGTGGTGGACGTGCCGCTGCGGGATGCCGTACGCATGAATTTTTTCGTCGAAGCTCGGAAGATTGTATTTCAGATCGACGAAGAATTTATTCTGCACGAGCAGACCGTAAAACACATGCGCGAGTGCCCGATAGCCGTTCTCGTTGAGATGCGAAATATCGCTGAAGACTTCGCCGAAATTGTGCGGACGATCGAAAACATTGTCGACGTTGAAGAACGGGATTTTCTCGGTGATAATGCTCTGCAGACAAATAAAAACGATGTCGCCGTCTTTGACGGGCAATTTATTAAGGTTGTAAAAAATGTCTTGATACCGTCCGGCAAAAAATTGCGAGGCGTTAACAACACGATATCGATATCCGCCCGCATTCAGCAATTTCTGCAGAAAACTCTCGAGCGTCTTGTCATACGGCGCGCCGATTCCGAAATACGTGCACGTGCCCATGAAGTAGATCGAATGATCAAACTCCGAAGGCTGCTCCGCCGTCATTCTGATGCCGTCGCGAATACCGACCAATTCGTCGTCGTCATCGATCAACGTCGTCGAGCCGTCCGCATTTGTCTTCGCGTCCGACAATTGCAGAATACGGCGAACTTGATCATTGTTGGATCCGAACATATCAAAACGCGTTTCGATCGTCGAGCCGTTTCGATTTTCGAGCCGCTCGCGCAATTCATGAATGGTGCCGCTCGACAGCAATCGCTTCTCAAAGTCCGTCGTGAATTGATTGTTCTTCAGCATCGGAAAATTCGTCGCGATCACTTTCACTCCGTCATGTTGTTTCAAAAAACGACACAGCGGCTTCTCGGCATAAACAAATCGGACGAATTGATTGAGCAATACGTCGAGATAAATCGTGTTGTCCGGAAGCGGCGTGATGCGTCGAGTCGACAGAACGATGATCCGATCGAATTCCTTCATTTCTTCCGGCGTGATCATCGGTCGGAATTTCAATTCGCGGAGGATGCATTGCAGACTGCAATTGATTGCGCCGCCCCTGCCGTTGAGAAGAAAAAACTCCGGATGCAATCGTTTGTCATAGCTGAATTGCACGTACATCTCCCACAAATGATCCGCGCGGAATGAAACAAAAAGCGGACGTTTGATGCCGACATCAATACAATATTGCGGCATCGAATATCCGCCGTAAAAACAATCGCGCAATTGAATGAACAAAAGTTCGTCTTGATCCATCTTCTTCCTCCGATCTTCAAATCGGCGTGGGAGCGGCTCGACGCGGCGGCTTCGGCTCGACGAATG
>CALGGX010000509.1 GCA_937916025.1 uncultured Selenomonadales bacterium | reverse complement strand
TGCTCGCGGCGGCGATGCTTGAAAAATTCGGCGGCGATTGCATGGCGGACGTACTCGCGGCGATTGATGCTTACAACAATCGGCTGAAAAAATTCGCCGCGCAATGATGAAAGGCTGGTCGTTGACGCTTGCCTGCGCGCTGTTTACATTTTTGACATTGACGTTGATTTTGCGGTCGCCGAAATCGGAATCGCAAATCGATTTTCCGATCAATGCCGCAACCGAAATTTCCGAGCCGGACATGCTGAAGATGCAAGCCGGCTTGACGGCATTGGAAGGCGAAGGCATTATCGTCGAAATGGATGACGGCAACCGCGCGGCAAATGACGACGAAAATCCGAATCTCTACATCATTCACGACGACGACGTGTTGCGCGTGGTCAACGAACTCCGCGCGGCGGGAGCCGAAGCCGTTTCGATCAACGGTCAGCGATTGATTGAAACGTCCGAGATCAGATGCGCCGGACCGACGCTCTCGGTGAACAACGTCCGTTCTGCCGCCCCGTTCATCATCAGCGCAATCGGCGATAAAGTCGCGCTTGAAAATGCAATCGAAATGCGCGGCGGCGTTCGTCAGACTTTAAGCGTGTGGGGCATTCGCATCGAAGTCAAACCGAGCGACGAGATTTATATTCCGCCGTTTGACGGCACCCGGCAATTCACTCACGCACAACTTACTCGGCAGAAAAAAATTTTTGCATCGAATTGATAAATTTGTATTGAAACATTTGATTGATCGCTTTAATGATGATATACTAAGTTTCGATTGCAGACAGTTGAGGAGATTTTTGTTTGCAATTGCCATCAGGAGAGGAAAATGCAGGTCATATTGGCAAAACACTTGGGATTTTGTTACGGCGTGAAACGCGCAATCAAAATCGCGAGAGAACATGCGGACGGGAAGAGCTGCACACTGGGGCCGATTATCCACAACCCGCAGATGGTCGAGCGGTTGAAAAACGAGGGCGTCGGCGCGGTTGAAAAACTGTCGGATATGGAGGAGGGAACAATCATCATCCGTTCGCATGGTGTGGGGCCGAAAATCTACGAGGAAGCGAGAGCTCGCGGACTTGAATTGATCGACGCCACTTGCCCGCACGTCAAAAAAGCCCAGCATTCGGCAAAAAAACTCGTCGACGAAGGGCGTCAAGTCATCATCATCGGTGAGAAAAATCATCCGGAAGTCAAAAGCATTTTCGATTGGTCAAACCAAAAAGCAATCATTCTTGAAAGCGTCGAGGAAGTGGAAAAACTTCCCGCATATAAAAAACTCGGCATTGTCTCGCAGACGACATTTTCGAGCGAACGGTTCAATGCAATCGTTGCCGAACTTCTCGACAAATCTCGAGATATAAAAATCTTGCGGACGATCTGTACTGCTACGGATCAACGACAGACTTCGGCATTGGATTTGGCGGGACGAGTGGAGCTCATGATTGTCATCGGCGGCAGAAACAGCGCAAACACAACGCGACTGGCGCAATTGACGGCAGAAAAATGCCGAACCTATCACATCGAAACCGCCGCCGAACTTCAGCCTGAATGGTTACGAAACATCAAAATAATTGGAATCACAGCCGGAGCCTCAACGCCGGACTGGATAATCTGGGAGGTACACAAACAGTGTCAGATGGTATTAGAAACGCAGCGGATGTGAGCGGCAGCTCCGAGAACGAAGACATGAGCACGATGCTCGAGCAGGAAATCAAAGACATGGACAATATCCGCGAGCATGAAGTGGTCAAAGGTACGGTCGTGCAGGTAACCGACGACGAAGCAGTGATCAACATCGGCTACAAGCAGGAAATTCCCGTTCCGAAGCGCGAGCTTGCCCGTCCGGAGCCCGAATCCGCCAAGGACGTCGTCAAGGTCGGCGACGTGATCGATGTCTACATTCAATCGCTTAGCGGAGAGAACGGCGGCGCGCTTTCTAAAGTCAAGGCCGACAACATGACGGCATGGCGTGAGATCGAGCAGATCAAAGAGAACGGCGAAAGTGTCGAAGCTCGCGTTACGCAAGTTGTCAAGGGCGGTCTTGTTGCCTTCGTCAGCGGTCTTCGCGGTTTCATTCCCGCCTCGCAGGTCGAACTTCACTTTGTCAAAGATCTCAATGTTTACGTCGGCAAGACGTTCCCCGTTTTGATTTTGGAGATTGACGCGCACAAACAGCGGTTGGTACTCTCGCGTCGCCAGTTGCTCGAGGCGGAGCGCGCCAAGAAACAGGAAGAAATTTTCGATACGCTCGAGGCGGGGCAGATTGTCAAGGGCATTGTCAAGCGCATTGTCGACTACGGCGCGTTCATCGATATCGGCGGCGTGGACGGATTGGCTCATATCTCCGATCTGTCGTGGGATCGCATTCGCAAGCCGAGTGATGTTATCAATGTCGGTGATGAGATTGATGTCTACATCAAGAACATCGATCCGGAATCGCATCGCATTTCGCTGTCGGTCAAAGACACTTTGCGTGATCCTTGGCTTGACAGAGCAGAAAATTACGCCGAGGGCGATTACATTGAGGGGCGCATCATCAAATTGACTGACTTCGGCGCATTCATGGAAATAGAGCCGGGCTTTGACGGTTTGATTCCGATGGGCGAATTGAGTGATCGGCGCATCGAGCGCGCGGACGAAGCGGTTCACAACGGCGATATTGTTCGCGTCAAAGTCATGCGCATCGACATGAAGCGCAAGCGCATTTCTCTTTCGATCAATCGGGCGGCGCGCGCGGGCGATAACGTCGTCTTCAAGGCATACAATCCCGTGATTGAAGACGAGCCGACGGCGGAAGAATAATTTTTTCCGAATTCGGACGAGATCATATTGTTTTTGAGTGGAGCTCGAACTTCTCGCTGACGGGCTCCTTTTTTTTTCAATTCAATCGGAGGTGACAACCATATTCGGAGGCAAAATTATTCGAGTGCATCCCGATTCGCTCGCCGAAGAACTCGAGCTGAAAATCGGCGATACGATCCTTGCCGTCAACGATCAAAAGCCGATTGACATCATCGATTTGAGTTTCGCGCTCGCCGAAGAAGAGATCGAGCTTTTGATCGAGCACGAAGACGGCTCGCAAGAGTTGATCGAGTTCGATAAAGATGTCGATGAAGAGCTCGGCGTCGAGTTCGAGTCTGCCTGTTTCGACGGCATTCGGCAATGCAAAAATCACTGCGTGTTCTGCTTCGTCGACATGATTGCGCCGAACATGCGCCGGACTCTGTCGATCAAGGACGACGATTATCGGCTGTCGTTCCTGTACGGCAACTTCATCACGCTGACGAATTTGCGGGAGCGCGATTTCGAGCGGATTGCGCGGTTGCATCTGTCGCCGCTGTTCATCTCGATACACGCGATCGATCCGAGCGTCCGCACGACGATGTTGCGCACGAAGCTCGCGGCGTCGATCTCCGAGCGGTTGGATCGATTGGAAGCGGCGGGCGTCGAGTATTACACGCAAATCGTTCTCTGTCGCGACTTGAATGACGGCGAGATTCTCGAGCAGACGATTGCGGAATTGGTTCGGCGTAGACCGCATTGCTTATCGCTGGCAATCGTGCCGGTCGGCGTGACGAAACATCGCCGCGATACATTTCCGATCACGCAATTCGATCGAGATTCCGCGCGGAACGTGATCGAGCAGGTCGGGCGTTGGCAACAAAAAATTCGCCGTCAATCACGTCAAACGTTCGTGTATCTCGGCGACGAATTCTATTTGATGGCGGGGCTCGACGTGCCGCCC
>CALGGX010000508.1 GCA_937916025.1 uncultured Selenomonadales bacterium | reverse complement strand
CCCGTACATTCGACTTCCCAGTCTCTTGTTTTTCCGGAACGTCATTTCAACTCGCACCAGCCCTGTCAGCGGCTCGCGTCCTTTCATTTGGATTGCCGCTATCGTTCGGATCGCATTTTTGTAGTCCGTTATTCTCTTCGGCTCGTATGCGTGTCGATTGACTATGCGCGGTCTCGGTTGCGGATATGGCGTCACATCTACGCTGAATTCTATCTTCAATCCGTACTCCCGATCCCGCCGCGCCGAATCTCTTCCGGCTCGTCTCCGCATGTCAGGTATTTCTGAAATATACCTTGCGCTATCGCCTGATCTCTGTAGATCGTCACCGATCTCTTTCCTTCATTCCGCAACGCTATCAATATCTCTCCGCCGTTTCCTTCGTTGTCATAATAATCCGCGTCGATAATCGATACGCCCGTCGCCAGTACTATTCCCTTCTCTATCGCCAACGAACTCCTGCCGTAAATCTTCAACACTTCGTCTTCTTGCATATATGCCTTAATATTTGTTGAATACACTTTCGTCTCGCCGGACTCGATTGTCTTCGTCGCCAAACAGTAGATGTCATACCCTGCCGAGTTCTTCGTTGCGCGCCTCGGCATTTTTACATCATAAGTTTCATCCACTACTTCAAATCCGCGCACGCCGCGTTCCTTTCGCATCAGCGGCATCGGAGGCTCATATTTCTCGGCTTTCTTTGCCTCTTTATCGCCCGACAACATTCCGGCTGTGTTCAGCGTCATATTGCCGTACACATTTATCACTGTCATATTCTTTTCCACCTCTTGATCACTTTCCATCCCGAAGCGGCATTATTAGTTCCGCGTACTCATAAAATCCGTCATATCCGACCGGCGTTATTCTCAATGGGCTTAATTTGTATTCCGTCGATATCTCTATTTCTTCTTCGTCTTTCAGCGTCTTCAGCGTATCGGACATGTACCGCCAATCGACATACACTCGTCCCAACTCGCCTTGCACTTCTCCGACCACCTTGATCGCACTCAATTCACCGTCGTGCTCATCTCTTACCGTGATTTTGAGCCCATCGTTGATAAACTCGAAGCATGTCCTGTAGCAGTAATTCGTCTTGACTATCTCCTTTATTGAAGTTAACGCGTTCGTCAACTCTTTGACTCCGAACCTGCATCTTACTTTCCCTTCTTTGTATTTCTCGAACACCTTTTCCAAAACAGGAAATTCGCCTTCATACCTATCTCCTACCATGAATACTTCCTGTTTATCTCCTGAAATCGACATTTTCACTTTGTCTGACGTATACGTAATTTCTACAGTTCCTGCTTCCTTACCGACGCTCAAGCCGACCGACAGCATATTGTACGGGATCGTGCATTTGAATTCTTCTTCCATATCGCCGTAGTACTTGATTCGTGCGATTGTTGCGTTGCTGGCAGTCCCCGCTCGCAATGACAACTTGTCGTCCTTCAATTCCATTTCACTGTATCTGTGAAAATCTCTATCGCTGTCCGGTATCATTGTATGCATTACCGATTGCGCCAACCGACAGAAATCTACACTACGCAATACTATCGGCAACGATGCTCTCTCACTTTTTACTCGCTCATCGTCCGTCTTCTCTTTTTTGATCACCGATAACTTATGCCTGCTTACATCTTCGTAAATCAACCATGCGCCGTAACTGTTGCCTTCGATCCGCGCTACTCTCTCGAGCGGTTTACTCATCAGCTTTGTCAATGCCGTCAAGTCTAACGTGAGTTCGCCTTCCTCTTCGACCAACCCCCGACTCGTGATCTCTGCCGTCACTTTGTGCGGATACTCATTGTATG
>CALGGX010000507.1 GCA_937916025.1 uncultured Selenomonadales bacterium | reverse complement strand
TCTTAAATCCGTCGATGAGCTCGCCCCCCGTCATTTCGGCAATGCGCTGAGCGACGGGCGACATGACGCCGCCGGTGATGCACACGACTTTGTTTTTGTGATCGTCCGGGATGATGGTCAAAGGACCGCCGAAGCCGCCCGAGCCTTTACTGATGACAACCGGTTTGTAATCAGCCATTGATGAGCACTCCTTTCAATCAGTCTTTGGCGAGCGTCTTGCTGAGCTCGATGCCCTGTTGTTTCTGAACGTACGCCGTGGTGAAGTCGGTGACCCAACCGCGCAGGAAGTTGATCACGATGCCGATCAGCAGATACCGCAATGCGAGGTCGACGCTGTTCAAACCGAGAGTCGTGATGCCGTTTGCAATGCCGAGGTACACGAACAATTCACCGGGATTGATGTGCGGGAAAAGACCGTTGAGCGTATGGCAGGAACCGGTTGCCGCCGCGTAATACGAAGGTTTGTAGAACTCGGGCATGAATTTGCCGAGCGAGAGCGTCATCGGATTGCAGAAGAAGAATGTTCCGATGACCGGCAGAACGATGTAACGCGAGATCGGATTGCCCGCGCAGACGCCGGCAAATCTTTCGATGCGATCGGTGCCGATCATCTTGACGATTGCATTCATCGCAACGAGCAGTACGACCAACGTCGGAATAATTCCGCTGACCCAGCCGGCCAGCACCTCGCCGCCCTTGTTGAACATGCCGATAAAGGCTTGGGCGAATTGCACCATTGTGTCCATAAAGTTCTCTCCTTTCATTCATTCGCTTGCATGGTCATATAATCTTCGTAATCTTTCTTTGCACTGAGGACGGCGACCGATCGTTGAAAGCCGAGATTGAGACTCTTGCAAAGTTCGTCGCTGAGCTCGAAAAGCGTCAAGCCGTTTAAGTCGTCAAACGGTTGAAAATCGGCAAACACTGTTCGCCCTTCCATAATCTCGCCTTTGATGATGCGGCAGTAATTGTCAATGACCAACAGCACAAGTACGCCCGCCAAAAATCTGCCGCGCGCTCTTCCGATTGCAACCCGTCCGAGCTTGCGCAAGTCTCTCAAATGATTGCTGAAACGCTTGAATTGCCAAAAGCCGAGTGCCGTTTGCAGTATCCAAACGATTACCGCCAAAACCACCAGCCACAGTACCATTTTGCCACCTCCTTTCGATTAAATGCCCGATATCCGCGCGGCTCATTCGTTGAGGATCAGTTTTGCCGTCATTTCGTCAGTGATGAGAACGTTTATGATTTGACCGCGGAGCGCGCCGAGGATCGCCGAGACTTTTTCACGCGATGCCGCCATTCCGATTGAATATTCGAGATTGCGGAGCGTGTCGAGTCCGACGGCGATAATTCTGTCGGAAAAATCGGTGTGCACCTCGCGCCCCTTACTGTCGAAGAAAACGGAGCAAATCTCGCCGACGGCTCCGGTTTTCGACAAACTTTCAATCGCTTCGCGACCGAACTCGCCCATCCAAACCAAATTCGACGACTTGACTTGCGCACCGATGCCGACAATGCCGATATCGAGCTTATTCCAAAAAGCGGAAATTTTTTCGTAGTTTACGTCTTGAATGATCGCCTGCCTGATTTCAACCGTGCGTGTGATCGCCGGCGCGTAGATGTAATGACAACGCGCCTCGAACGCTCGCGCGAGTTGATAGCAAAGCGTATTGACATGAAATTCGCTGTCAATGTTTTCGGGTCCGCCGTCGAGAGGAACAAAATCAGAGTCGATCTGCGGAACTTTTTCGATCTCGGCAAATCGAACAAGCTCGCGGACGCTGGTTCCCCACGCGATCCCAATTACCTGATTGTCGTCAACAATGCGTCGAATGAGAGTGAGTCCCGCGCGAGCCATGTATTGTTTCACGGCTTGCAGATCGTAACTCTTCGAGACGATGAACGCCTCTTTCAGTCCGAATCGCTTTTCCAATGCCGCTTCGAGGTCTTCGTATTTCTCGTTTTCGATGTTGATCTTGACGATGCCTCGATCGACGGCACGTTTGAGATACTTGCTGATTGTTGTGCGTTTGACTCCGAGCCGTGCGGCAATTTCACTCTGCTTCATGTTTTCGATATAATACATGTTGGCAACTTTGATGAGTATGCGTTTTTCTGTCGGTGTCACTCTCTATTCACTCCTCCCGGTAATTTGCTTATTCCGAATGATAGAGATCCAAACGCCGTTTGACAATGCTCGGCGCGGAGTTTTGCCGTGATTCGGCAGAAAAAACGCGACACTCACCAATTGACTATCACTTATGATTAGATACCGTGTCGAAGGTGAAGATATCCGAAATGAAAAAATGCTCCGTCTTTCGACGGAGTTTTGATTTTTTTATCGCTTGCGAGCTCAATTCGACTCGAGCGCATCCCATGCATCGTCGGCTCTTTCGACGTAGAGCCGTTGAATTTTTTTGTTTTCGCCAATGCCCTTGAGCACTGTTTCAACTTGGAACCCTTCCTTCATCAGGATCGACTTGTGCGAGTCTTCTTCATCGCCGGCCATGTCGTTTGACGCGTGATCGCCGGCGACCATCATCATCGGCATCAGCACGACTTTCTGCACTTTATGCGCCTTCAGCTTCGGAATCCAATCTTCGAGGCGCGGCCAGCCTTCGACGGTGTAGATATGCACGTCTTTACGTCCGAGTGCTTTGAGCTTTGCCTGCATCACGGAGTAATATGCATTTGCCGGTTGCGGAGTGCCGTGCGCCAGCACCATGATCGCCGTGCCCTTTTTGTACTTCGGAAAATCCATTGCCTGCATCGTCTCGAGCACGTCGTCCGGCTGTTCTTCCTGCCCCTGCCAATACATCAACGAAGTGCCGAGCGTCATTGCTTTGAATTGTTCTTTGTAATTATGAAACACTCCGACATCGTAATTGTATTCCATGCCCGGAATGACATCGAGCGAGACGAGTGCAATTCGCGTATAACCTTCCGCCTTCAATTGATCGAGCGTCTGCTCCGGCGTCATGTAATCGGATTTGCCTTCGTTTTCGATGATGTGATCGATGACGATGTGACTTGTAAATGCCGTGACGACTTTGACGCCGGGATGGGCTTTTGCGATTGCATTTGCCGTTGCGTCGATCGTCTTCGCGCGCGTTTCTTTATACGTCGTGCCGAAGCTCAAAACGACGATGGCATCTTTATTCGGCGCATACTTCATCGCCGGAGCCGGATTGACGTATTTCAACACGCCGATTTGCGAGGCTTGCAACAGCGCGGGCGTCGGATGTTTGACCTCGTCATTGAGCGAATACGCGGCGTCGACTTGACTCGTGCCGAGCAATGCCGCGCACGTCAACGATGCCGCCAAGAATTTTTTCAAGCGTTTCATAAAAACAACTCCTCAAAAATTATTCGCTCATACATTCAAACGATTTATATTTTACATTTATGCGATGATTATGTCAATATTTATCCGATCAATTGTAAGACGATGAAGAGTATCAGCCCGACGAATGAACCTACGATCGAGCCGTTCAATCTGATCCAAATGAAATCCGGCTCGGCTTTGTCGTAGACGAGTTTGTTGAGTTGCTCGTCCGTCAAATTCTGCAAAACGTCTTGCGCGATCGTTCCGACGAGCGGCTGTGCATGAAGAGCCGTTCGCGCAATCAGATCGTAAATGAATTTTTCGATGAGCGAGCGAATGCGTTCGTCGTTTTTGAGAATGTCGAGACCGCGATCATATTCTTCATAGAGAATTTCGGCGAGCACCGTGCCGAGAGTCCGTTCTTTCCGAATGACGGGTTTATCGACTTCGATCGGCAGTTTGACTGCGTCCGCGCAAACGACGTTGACGAGTTTATCGACGCGCATCGAATTCAATTGCCGTTCAATGCCCTCGAAAGTCCGAACGATGGTCTCTTCGATCGGCAAAGCCCTTAACGTGTCGAGCTGAAGTGTGTCGATGAAGTCCTTGAATTCGCTGCCTTCGGCGATTGCCGATGCGGATTTGCGGCACTGCTCGAGTACCGACTTCTGCAGTTTGGAATCGGAAGAAAGCTCGTCGAGGAATTTCAACAGCTGAACTTGCATCAATTCGGCCGCTTCGACGAAGTTGACGAGATCGAGCATTTGCGCGAGCCCCGTCATCAGCAATGACAATGCGCCGCTCGATTGAATTTTTTCCCGCGCGTAATTTTCAAGCGTCGATTGCAGAAGTTTGCGCGTCTCCGGAGCTTTGGCTTTGACGCGGACTTTTTTGACGATGTGGATGAAGAGTTCTTTGTCTTTGCCGGATGTTGTAAGCCAATTGCCGAGTTCTTGAACGAGAAGATGCGGCGGCACGTTGCGAAGCGCATGTCGAAGTTCTTCCGCAATCCGCCGCGCGGTGCGTTCTTTGTTGAGTTTCGAGAAGAAGGCTTTTATTTCTTCGAGTATTAATTCGATGACGAATTTTCGCGTTTGCTCCTGCTCGATGATTGCGATCAATTGCGGCAGCAGCTGAAGGTTGCTCAGCTTTTTGAAAATGGCGCGGCGCGAAAAAAACTCTTGTTGCACCATCGTGACGGATGCTTCAATAAATTCTTCGCGCCGGTTCGGCAATATGGCAGTGTGGTACGGAAAGCCGAGCGGTTTTCTGAAGAGCGCGGTGACGGCAAACCAATCGGCAATGCCGCCGACCATGGCGGCTTCGGCGACAAACAAAAAGCCCTCGACAAAAATATTGTCGGGAAAAATCATTCTGAATCCGACGGCAGTCAAAAACGCCAGCGCGGTGCACATGAGAACTTTATCGGCAGTATTCCATTTTGACATTTGACGTTCTCCTTTTTCGACGATCAAAATTTCAACAGCTGCGAGATAATGTAAAGAGTGATACCGACGCAAGCTCCGCAAACCGCTCCGTTGATGCGAATCATCTGAAGATCATCGGAAACGCGACTCTCGACGAATTCAGTCAACTGCTCATCGTCGAGCTTATTGAGCCGTTCGTTGATCAGATCCGGAATTGTCTCATGATAATCGTCGAGGATTTTTTCGACGGATTTTTTGACGAACCGATCAAAGGCATCCTGTTGCATGGGGCTGTTGATAAAATTGTCGATTTTGTTGTCGACGAGTTGCTCGACGGCGGCACGCCATTGAATTTCCTCGCGATTGAGTTCATCGGGCGCGGTTTTTTTATTGCCGGAATAGGTTATGCCCTTGAGATTTTTGTCGAGCCACAGTTGCGTATAGTCCGTGACATCAAAATTCTTGGTGAAAAATTCCTTCACATCTCGAACAAAAGTCCGCGCGGTGACATCGGAAGTGTTTGTTTGAATGAAATCGCCGAAAGCGTCAACCATATCATTCGCGGTGTTTTGTACATTGGGATCAACATTTTCGTCTTTCAGAGATTTGACGGTATCGGCGATTTTTTTGTCGACATTTTCATTGAGGATCGAAAGAATTTTGTCGTCGGTAAGCTCGATGGCGGAAAGAACGAAAGCGCGTCCGGCGGATGTTCCTTCATAATCTCGACGCAAGGAAGTAATTTTCTGAAGCACGGCACTTTGAATGGCGGGCGAATGAAAAATGCTTTGCCCCGCCTCGCAAATGAAGGTGAGAATTTTTTTTGAATGCTTCGGTTCGATGATCACGTCGACGATTTTTTTGACGACTTCTCCAGCATCGATGGCGTAAATTTCTTTTTGGATCAAGGGCGCGGTTGATCGGGCAATCTTCTGCGTATCGGATTTTGCGGCAATCTCGACGAGCAACTCGAGAACGATTTGTTTGATTTTGCGTCGCCCGTCATTGTGATCAAAGTAATCGATGAGCAACGCGGCGGTATTTTCTTCTCGGACGGTACGCATGATGTTTGCGGTGTTGAGCAGATCGTTGCTGACGAACTCGACGATGGCATCCATAATTCGTTTTCGATTGCGCTTCAAAATTTCTGTACGGAAGCCGATGCCGAGCGGTTTTCTGAAGAGGGCGGTGACGGCGAACCAATCGGCGAGCCCTCCGATGGTGGCGGCGAGGAATCCATGATTGAAGAGCCCGAGCAAAAAATTGCCGGTTGGCGAGATCGGCGCGACGGGCGAAACTGACGGGATGGTGAAGGCGGCTCCGACCGCACTTAACAGTAATGCGGCATTGGCTTTAAACTTATTATTCAATCGAGTGCCCTTCTCTCTGTGAAATCTACAGGAGATTTTATCAGACATTCGACATTTTAACAATGATTTGATCGCGCCGAAAAAATTTTTTTGGAAAAAGTATTGACAAAAGGTTGTCGAGTGGTTATCATATGCAAGTCGTTTGACACAACGCGTTCTTTGAAAACTGAACAATACATTTTGTGCGAGACGTTTATACCGAGCCATTTTCAAACGGAGAGTTTGATCCTGGCTCAGGACGAACGCTGGCGGCGTGCCTAACA
>CALGGX010000506.1 GCA_937916025.1 uncultured Selenomonadales bacterium | reverse complement strand
TCCGATCTGCTCAACTCGAGCACTTGATGCGGCAATACGGATCGGAACGTCCGGCGTTTGAGACGATCGTTGCGTCGGGCTTGCGCGGCTGTTATCCGCATGCGCGGGCGTCTGAAAAAGTGATTGCTGACGGCGAGTTCGTGACAATGGATTTCGGCGCGGTGTTTGACGGCTATCACTCGGATATCACACGGACGATCGTCGTCGGACATGCGAATGACGAACAGCGAAAGATTTACCACGCGCTGTTGAAGACGCAGCTCTACGGCTTGACGGTGATTCGCCCGGGCGTTTCGGGAAGAGACGCAAACAAAAAAGTCCGCGACTTCTTGGAGAAGGCGGGCTTTGAAAAGTATTTTACGCATGGACTCGGGCATGGCGTCGGGCTCGAGATACATGAAGAGCCGCGCCTGTCGAGGTTAAGCGAATGCAAATCGCTGGAAGCCGACATGATCGTCACGGACGAGCCCGGCATTTACATTCCGAACTTCGGCGGCTTGCGGATTGAAGACACGGTTCGAGTTACGGACGACGATGCCGAGCCGATGACTCACAGTCCGAAGCATCTGATCCAAATCAATTGATGAAGAGCGGCTCTATGTTGCCTTCCGCAATGCGTTTCTTCAATTGATTGTAAGCGTCGAAGGCGGTCTCGACAGTGATCTGCGCGATGCAGTGCGGACGGTCGACGACGATGCAACCGTAGTGATCTTTCGACTCGCGGCATTGATCGAGCGCATGTTTCGGTTGCACGGTCACCGACGGCACATGATACGGATAATCCGTCTTCGGCGCGGTGTGATCATGATGCGGCAAATCGGCGGCGAAGTAGTGCAACATCAGCACGGGAGTTTTGACTGCTGCTGCCATGTGCATGGTGCCGGTGTCATTTCCGATGTAAAGACTGCACAAACTCAAAATCGCCGCGCTCTGCCGAAAGTTGACTTTGTTAGTCAGATCGATGACATGTTTGTCAAACATTTTATCGCCGAGAGTTTGTTTGAATACGGCAACCGATTGCTCATCCATCGGACCGCCGCCGAGAATTACGAATTTGATCTTGGGCTCGCGCCCGAGAATTTTTTTTGCAAGTTTGGCGTAATTTTGCGGCGGCCATTGCTTGCGAGGAGCGGTTCCTCCCATGCACAGCGCGTAAATCTTCCGCCCTTCATTGATGTCTTTAATGACGAGTTGCTCCGTACCATGCAAGTCGAGCGGCGTGAACCAGACTTCCGCTTCGCGATTGACGACGGGCGCGTGCAGAGTGTAATCGACGAGCGCGAGGCTGTTCTCGACGCTGTGAGTTCCGTACAATTGATGCGGCACTTCGATCGTCAAAAGCGGCGAAAAAACGTAAAACGGACCGCACTCGATGCCGCCGTCCTCGGGTGTGAATTTGTATGAAACGCGTTCGCGCGCGCCGCTCATGTACGACAGCAGGATCGTGCTCGGATATTGCGTAAAGGCGTAGACGATATCGATTCGGCGGCGAAGAAGTCGTTGCGCGAGACCGGCGTTCCAGCGATATATCTCCAACAGCGAATGCCAATCGCACTCGCGACCGTTCGGAATGATTTCATCGACGTAGGGGCAATGCTCGGCGAGATCGAGCGCGCGCGGATAGACAACCAGCGTGATGTGCGCGGTCGGATAAATGCGTCTGATCTCGCGGATTGCCGCCGATTTGTTGACGAAATCGCCCACGCCGGAGTCGTGAATGATCAGAATGTTGGTCTGCTCATCGATGCGCCGCGCGGCACGATATCCGGCGCGCTCGAAGATCGGCTCCATGAAGTCTTTCAAATCTCCGGCGGTAAATTTCTGATTCGCTTGCATTTGCCGGAAAAATTCTCCGAGTCCGGCGAGAACGAGATTGATGTCGTCTTTTGAGACGAAGTTTTGCTTCAATAAAATCACTCCGTTAACTGACAAAGAGCGGCTCGATGATTTTTTGTTCGATCCGAACTTTCAGCATTTTGTAAGCGGCAAACATTGTTTCGGGCTCGATCTGCGCGATGCAATGCGGATGGTCGTCAACTATGCAACCAACACCGTGACTCGGATTAATACACTCCGGCAGCGCATGTTTGACGAGTACCGTCACCGACGGAACGTGGTACGGATAATAAATGTTAAGGACATTATATCGAATGTCGGCATCGGCGGCAAAGCAACTCGGCGTAAGAACCGGCGTCTTCACCGTCGCCGCAAGATGCATTGTGCCGGTGTCGTTTCCGATATACATATCGCAGAAACTCAGCAACACCGCGCTTACCCGATAAGTGCTCTCCCCCGTCAGATCAAAAATGTGATCGCGCAAAACGTTTTCATCCAAGTGCTGTTTGAAGTCTGCAGCAGACTCTTCATCAATTTTTCCACCGCCGAAAATCAGAAAATCAACATCGGGCTCCTCTTCGACAATCATCTCGACCAACTTCGCGTATTTCTCCGGCGACCACTTTTTTCGATAGCCGACGCCGCCCATACATAACCCGTAAAGCCGTTTGTTCGTATCGACGTGCTCTCTTAAAAATCTTTCGGCAATGGTGTAATCGAAAGGCGTATACCACACTTCGGTTTCGCGATTGGTGATCGGAATTTGCGTAACGCCAGAGATTAATGCGAGTCCATGCTCGACACTGTGCGTGCCGTAAATCCATTTCGGAGCTTGAATTGTCAGGAGAGGCAAGAAAGCCGATAATTCACCGATCTCAAAGGCTTCATTCTGTGCAGAAAAAGCATGTGCGACGCAAATGCGTGCGCCGCTCATATAAGCGAGCAGAAGCGAGCTCGGATAATGAGCAAAAGCGAAGGCAATATCGTATCGGCGTCTCAACAATTCTGCCGACATGGTTGCGTTACGATCATAGACCAGAGGATAATTATTAAAAGCGAACGGATGAATGTTAATCAAAATTTCATCGACGTAGGGGCAATGCTCGGCAACGTTTCTCGACTCTTCGCAGATCATCAACGTGATGTGTGCGGTCGGATAAATGCGTCTGATCTCGCGGAGCGCGGCAGACATAATTATGAAATCACCGACGCCCGAGTCATGTATGATTAATAATTCCCCCCCCTATGTTGATTAATCGATCGGTACCCTGCGCGCTCGAAAATCGGTTCCATGAATTCTTTCATATCCTCGGAATTAAATTCTTCGCGTTCGAGACAATGCTGATAGAAATTCTGAAATCCATCAAGGACGTAATCGACAGCGCGCTTATCTACGAATGTCGGTCTCAACTTGCATCATTCCCTTCAAAGCCGTTGAATCATTCTGCCGTAAATTTTATTGCGAGACACCCAGCCGTTGGCGTGCCCGTGATTGTTGGCAATCAGATATGAGTTGCCGTTTTTTATTGCCGAGATTTTGTGGAGGTAGAAATGCCCGTTCACTTTCGCGAAAACGACATCGTTTTTCTTGAGCGGAGTAGAATCGGTGACGGGCTCGACGAGTGCCGGTTGCCCCGACTTCAGGATCGGAACCATGCTCTGACCGAAGCCGATCAGAATGATCGTTTCGCCCGCGCGGAGTTTTTCCGCCGAATACTGATTCTCTTTGCCAACCCGGTAATTTTTCTCGACCGCCACCGACGACTCCTCCTCTCAATTGTAAATGACGCTTCGATGCCCGACATCGACGATCAAAATCAAGACGCGAGCATCTTCAATCTCCGCGTTGCGCCTCCCCACGGCTAAAGCCGGGGGTTCCGGGAGACAACCGGTATCGTGGAGTCTTCATTTAGGAAGTTTGGATTTAAGTTTCCACCTGTGCAGGCTCCCTTATTCCTGCCGGCGTGCTTAGTTCGCCTTTACAATATAGTCTTGCAAGAGACACAACTTTACTTTGAAATACATTTTTGTTAAAGCGGAAGTCTAACCGCTGAGGCGATTTTATCGGAATGGATAAGCAAAGTCAACTTTTTTTGCGGCTCCGGCCCTAAAGGGCGGGCTTTACGCCACTCTTCGATAAATCATTCGCCGATCGTGTTCATCCATTTTGTGCAATGCCTTCAATGCATCATCTGTGTATTCGACGGAGTAACTCTTCATCTCAATCCGAGCAAACTTCCGACTTCTTCATGCGAGTAAGTCACCGGATTTTTTCTGAACTCCGCCATTGCCGCTTCCGCGCGGTGCAAATCTTCTTCGTCTTCGAGTTTTTCAATGAGAGCGCGACGAGCCAATTTCGTCGGCTCGATGTTGTTTCGCGCGGCGTAAGCGTTGACAAAATTCGACTCCGCCTCATTCAACTGCAACGAGATTACCACAATGTCCACCTTACATGTAATCGATCGACTTCTTGCGACGTTCCTGCTTCATGAAGCCGAGCTTTTCCGCAACCCATTCCGTTATGACGAAGAAGACGGGGATCAGGAAAATACCAAGCGAAGTCGCGAAAAGCATTCCGCCGACGACCGCCACGCCCATGCCGTTACGCGCCGCCGAACCCGCGCCGGTTGCAATCGCCAGCGGCAAGCAACCGATTATAAATGCGAACGACGTCATCAAGATCGGGCGGAGACGCAATCCTGCCGCCTCAATCGCCGCCTTGATCGGTGTCATTCCGCGATCGACGCGTACTTTCGCAAACTCGACAATCAGAATCGCATTCTTCGCCGCCAAGCCTATGATCATGATCACGCCGATCTGCATGTAAACGCTGTCTTGCAAGCCCGAGTTCTGATGCCCCATCGACGCCTCGATGATCGACAAGCCGTATTCGCTCACGAGCGCGCCGAATATTCCCGTCGGCACCGTCAACAGCACCGCGAACGGCACGCTCCAACTCTCATACAACGCCGCCAAGCACAGGAATACGAACACCAGCGCGAGCGCGAGAACCTGCCCTGTCGAGCTCGCCGCCTTCTTCTCTTCGCGAGATTGCCCCGACCATTCGATGTTGAATCCTGCCGGAGCTTCCGCACGCACGATCTCTTCAATCGCATTCATTGCCTGACCGGAAGAATATCCCGGTCCGGCGTTGCCTTGAATTGTAACCGCGCGCGCCGCGTTAAATCTCGAGATTTGCGTCGGCCCCGTGCTCATCTTCGGCTTGATCAACGTCATCAGCGGCACCATCTGCCCGCCGCTTCCGCGCACGTAGACGAATTTCGCCGCTTCCGCTTCCGAGCGATACAGCACGTCCGATTGCAACATGACTTTGTAAGTCCGACCGAACTGGTTGAAGTCGTTGACTTGCATGCCGCCGAAATTGATCTGCAATGCATTGAACACGTCCGAGATGTCGACGCCGAGCTGTTTGACTTTATCGCGATCGACTTCGTACTCGATTGTCGGAGAAGTGATCGAGAACGTCGTGCGAACGCCCTGCAGTTCCGGACGCCGGTTGCCGAGCGCGACGATCCTTTGCGTGAGTTCATTCAACTCCGCGTTCGTATGCCCCGACATGTCTTGCAATTGCAATGCCCAACCGCCGACCGAACCGAGACCGGGCAGTGCGGGCGGGTTGAAGGCGATAACCGTCGCCTCCGGCACGACTTTCGCGCCGAGTCCGAACATCATTCCGATATTCGCATTGACAGACTCCGCCGGACCGCGCTTATCCCACGACTTCAAACCGCAAACGATCAAGCCCGCGCTCGGTTTGGAACCGAACGACAGAATGTCGAAGCCGGTGATCGCCATGCAACTGTCGAGCCCCGGCATTTCCTTCATCACGACGCCCGCGAGCTTATCCATCGTCTCGACCGTGTGATTCATCGAAGTGCCTTCCGGCAACGAGACCGCCGTCATGAAGTAGCCTTGATCTTCTTCCGGCACGAACGTCGACGGCATCAATTTATAGACGTAGCCGGTCAAAACGCAAATCACGAGCAGGCACAGGAACGACACTTTCGATATGCTGATCATATGCGCGACCGTGCGGACGTAGCGGTTTTTCGTCCGATCGAACCAATCGTTGAAGGCGTGGAAGAATTTGTCGAGCATGCCCATTTTCTGATCGGGATCGTGCGGTTTCAAGATCATTGCGCACAACGCCGGAGTCAGAGTCAGCGCGACGAACGCCGATAACGCCATCGAGATCGCGATCGTCAGCGCGAATTGTCGATAAAGTACGCCGGTCATGCCGCCGAGGAATGCGACCGGCACGAACACCGCCGCAAGCACGAATGCAATTGCGACGACAGGTCCCTGCACTTCGTCCATGGCGCGCTCGGTTGCATCGACCGGCGTCAAGCCGCTTTCCATGTGATGCTCGACGTTCTCAATCACGACGATTGCGTCGTCGACGACCAAGCCGATTGCGAGAACCATTGCGAATAATGTCAGAGTGTTGATCGAGAAGTCGAGCACGACGAACGACGCGAATGTTCCGATCAAAGACACCGGCACGGCGAGGAGCGGGATGACCGTGGCGCGCCAGCTCTGCAGGAAGATGAATATAACGAACACGACGAGCGCGAGTGCTTCGACAAACGTCTCGACGACTTCATGGATCGACGCGTTGATGTAGTCGGTGCTGTCGAAAATCTGATCGAGATGCAGTTCCGGCGGAAGATTTTCGCGTTGCCGCTCGAGCAGTTCGCGAATTCCTGCAACCGTCTGCATTGCGTTTGCGTCCGACGTCAGCATGATGCCGAAGCCGACTGCGGGATATCCGTTGAACTTCGCGACAATGTTGTTCATCTTCTGCCCGGTTTCGATGCGCGACACGTCTCTGAGTTTGACGAATGAACCGTCGCCGTTGGACTTCAATATGATGTTGCCGAATTCCTCAACCGAGACCAAGCGCCCTTGAACTTTGCCGGTATACTGTTTCTCCTGTCCATTGGAAACGGGCATTGAACCGATTGTACCAGCCGCCGCTTGCTGATTCTGTTCATTAATCGCGGAGACGACTTGCCCAACAGTTAAATCAAGTTCAGCGAGCTTGTCGGGATTGAGCCAGACGCGCATCGAATAATCCGCGCCGAAAATCTGAATATCGCCCACGCCGTTGACGCGCTTGACGGCGTCGAGCAGATAAATATCGGCGTAGTTTTTCATGAACGCGCGGTCGTAGGTGCCGTCCGGCGAATAAATTGCGAACATCAGCGCCATATCGTTTGAAGATTTGCGCGTCACAACGCCGACGGACTGCACGGCGCTCGGCAGACTGGCATTCGCCACGGCGACGTTGTTCTGAACTTTGACGCTGTCCATATCGCCGTCGGTGCCGACTTCAAAAACGACGCTCAGGCTGTATCTGCCGGTATCGTCGGAGTTCGAGCTCATGTAGTCCATGCCCTGCGTGCCGTTGACCTGCTGCTCGATAACCTGCGCGATAGTTTGGTCGACGTCTTCAGCGTTGGCGCCGGTGTAGCT
>CALGGX010000505.1 GCA_937916025.1 uncultured Selenomonadales bacterium | reverse complement strand
GGCGATTGCGTTTGACGATTGACAACGCGCGGCGGGCGTGATATCATTCAAGCGTAGCTTTGAAAACTACACGTGAGGGACATGGCGTATAAAAAACCCTCGGGAGTTGCCGCTCCTGAGGGTTTAAGCATTTCGGGTTTATTCATCGCTTTATCAGAGCAATGTCATGACGTAGTCGATTGCTTTGCAAACGTAGTACCCGACCACGCTCGCACCGATCGCCTCTAAAAAACGAGTGAAGGACATGACGTATCACCTCCTTTCCGGCTGATGCCCGGAGGCTGATCGAATTATACAGCGAGCGATCGGCGGTTGCAACATGATTGACAACGCGCGGCGGGCGTGATATCATACAAGCGTGGATTTAGAAATCTACGTTCGATGTTCACAGTGCGAAAAAAGAACCCTCGGGAATTGCGATCCCGGGGGTTTAAAAATTTCGGGCATTGTCGTCGCTCAGAAGAGCAGACTTATGACGTAATCGACAAGTTTGCAGACGTAGTACCCTGCTACGTTTGCGCCGATCGTCTCGACGAAGCGTTGGATGTCCACAGTGCTCACCTCCAATCTGGCTAATGCCGGAGGCTGATCGAATTATACAGTGATCGAGCGGCGAATGCAATATGATTGACAACGCGCAGCGGGCGTGATATCATACGGGCGTGGATTAAGAAATCTACGCGCGTGACATGCATACAACTAAAAAAGAACCCTCGGGAGTTCCCGCTCCCGGGGGTTTAACATTTTCGATTCTTTTTGTTACTGCCTTAGAAAAGCAGCTTCACGACGAAATCGATCGCTTTGCAGATGTAATATCCTGCAATTTGCGCACCGACCGCCTCGATGAAACGCCGAACGTCCATACAACTCACCTCCTTTCAACAGAAGGCTGACGATATTATACAACGAGCGATCGGCGAATGCAATTGCGCAACTCGGCGGTTGACAGTTCTCGCGCACCGTGATATCATATCAATGTAGATTTGAAAACTACACACGAAGCGCATAGAGCGAAAAAAGAACCCTCGGGAGTTTACGCCTCCTGAGGGTTTAACCGTTCGGGTGTTGTTGTTGCTTATTCAAAAAGCAACGTCATGACGAAATCGACCGTTTTGCAGACGTAGTACCCGACTACGGATGCGCCGACCGCCTCTAAGAATTGTCTGAAGCGCATAGAGTTCACCTCCTTTCAACAGAAGGCTGGCGATATTATACAACGCGACTTCGGCGGACGCAAAAAAAAAATCGGACAGCCGTTTTGACTGCCCGATCAATATGTTTATCGCATCGACGACTTCGGTGCGAATTTTTTTTACATCAACCGACTTCTTCTTCCTTGGCGCGATCGATGAGGATTTGCAGGAGTTTGATCGAGGCTTCCGGAATGTTGGTGCCGGGACCGAAGATTGCAAGCGCGCCGCTGTCATACAGGAATTGATAATCCTGCACCGGGATGACGCCGCCGATCGCAACTCCGATTTCTTCGCGACCGCGTTTCTTCAGCTCTTCGACGAGTTCCGGCAACAAAGTCTTGTGACCTGCCGCGAGGCTCGAGAAGCCGACGAGATCGACGTCGTTGTCGACGGCATCCTGCGCGGTTTCTGCCGGCGTTTGGAAGAGCGGACCGACGTCGACCGTCCAGCCGAGATCGGCGAATGAAGTTGCAATGACTTTCTGACCGCGATCATGTCCGTCCTGACCGATCTTCGCGACGAAAATGCGCGGACGATGACCGGTGATTTTTTCAAATTCATCAGCCATGGCGATCGCTTTGTTGAACTCCGACTTATCGGTGAACTCGGAAGAGTAAACGCCGCTGATGGTTCTGATGGTTGCCTGATAACGCCCGGAAATCTTCTCGACGGCATCGGAAATTTCGCCGAGCGAAGCGCGAACGCGAGCCGCTTCGACGGTCATTTCGAGCAGGTTGCCGTTGTCTCTCGACTCCGCCGCCTTCGTGATTGCTTCCAACGCCGCGCGCACATCGTCTTCATTGCGCTCCGCGCGGAGTTTGTTAAGACGCTCGACTTGCGCGTTGCGCACCGCCGTGTTGTCGACAGACAGAATCTCGAGCGGATCTTCTTTGTCGAGCTGATACTTGTTGAGCCCGACGATCGTCTCGTTGTTGGAATCGATCTTCGCCTGACGACGCGCCGCCGCTTCTTCGATGCGCATCTTCGGCAAGCCGGTCGAGATCGCCTTCGTCATGCCGCCGAGTTGCTCGACTTCCTGAATATGCGCCCAAGCGCGGCGAATGATCTCGTTGGTGAGAGCCTCGACATAGTACGAGCCGCCCCACGGATCGATGATCTTGCAAACGCGCGTTTCGTCTTGAATGTAGAGCTGAGTGTTGCGGGCAATGCGCGCGGAGAAGTCCGTCGGGAGCGCAATTGCCTCGTCGAGCGCGTTGGTATGGAGCGATTGCGTGTGACCGAGTGCCGCCGCCATTGCTTCCATTGCCGTCCGACCGACATTGTTGAAAGGATCCTGCGCGGTAAGCGACCAACCCGACGTCTGGCAATGCGTACGCAACGCCATCGACTTGGGTTGAGTTCCGCCCATCTGCTTGACGATCTTCGCCCACAACACGCGCGCCGCGCGCATTTTTGCAACTTCCATGAAGTAATTCTTGCCGATAGCCCAGAAGAAGCTCAAGCGTTTGGCGA
>CALGGX010000504.1 GCA_937916025.1 uncultured Selenomonadales bacterium | reverse complement strand
TTGAGTCTTACTTTTTCATTCTTCGGCATTTTGAATGCCTGCTCGCGTTTGCGCATGTCGAACATCAGTGCTTTGAAAACCGCCTTCATCTTGTCGCGACTGTCGTATGCGCCGAGTTCTTCAACCACTGCCGGTTTCGTCTTGGTCGCAAATTCGAGGATCGCCAGAATTTTATTGTCTTCCGTGCGAACGAACTTGCGGACAAAGAATGTGTTGATGATGTTGTCTCTGTCTTGCGATTGGATAAACATACGTCATCCTCCTGTTCGAATTAATATTGGAATCTCTGCAGTGAATTCTGAAGATCCTGCGCGAGATTGGCAAGCGCGTCGGATGCGGACGCAATTTCTTCCGCCGAAGCCGACTGTTGTTCCGAAGCCGCCGAAACACTTTCCATTTCCGTAGAGACTTTGGCACTTGCGTCGGAGATTTTCATCGAGCGCGTCTTGATGTTGTTCGTATCTTCCGCGACCACGTCGAGTTCCTTGACCATGTTTTTGGACGCATCCGACATATTCTGCGAGGCGGTTCCGATGTTGTCGAAATTGTTGCGGAGATTTTCAACCGATTTGGTACCTTCGCGGACGGCGATCGAACCTTCGTGCATCGATTTGACTGCATCGTCCGTGTCGTTTTGAATGTCGTTGATGAGAGTTGCGATCTTTTGAGCCGCACTTTGCGATTCTTCGGCGAGTTTGCGAACTTCGTCCGAGACGACCGCGAAGCCGCGACCATGCTCGCCCGCGCGCGCCGCTTCGATTGCCGCGTTCAATGCGAGCAGGTTGGTTTGATCCGCAATGCTTGAAATTGCCTCGACGATCTGCCCGATCTCTTTCGAGCGTTGACCGAGTTTGTCAACCGTTCCGGCTGAATTGTTGACGATGCGCTCGACGCTCAAAATCTTTTCAACCGCCAATTCGATTGCGCGACTGCCTTCCGCCGCCTGCTCGTTTGTGGTAAGCGCATGCTCGGCAACCGTTGCCGCCGTATTTTTCAGCACTCCGATTGAATCCATTGCGTGCTCGATCGATTCCATTGCATCGCTGACGTTTTGTTGTTGCTCGACGGTCGCGCTTGCGGAGTTGGTAACCGATTGCGCAACCTGCTCGGAAGCCTGCGCCGATTGATGCGCGGATGCCGTCAACTCTTCCGAAGACGCCGCCAATTGTTCTGCCGACATGCTTGTCTTCTTCATCAACGCGTTGATCATCGTGCGCAATTCGACCACCGCATCCATAACGAGACCGAATTCGTCGCCGCGCGGGGCGTCGCGATGAGAACTCTCGCGGAAATCGCCGTCGCGCAATTTATTGCAGATGCGAATGATATGATCGAGCGGAGACGTCACTGCCTTCGTGATCATCATGCTGGTGCCGATTAAAACAAAAGCCGCAACCGCCAATCCGATCAGCATGTTGCGAGTGGTGGTGTCGATTTCCTCGGTATTTTCCATGATCTCTCTGCCGGAAATTTCATGCGAGAGTTTTTGCAGATCGACGAGCTCATCGCCCAAGCTCAAGCCCAAATCCATGACTTCCGTGTCGTAGTAACTCAAGGCTTGATTTCTGTGAGCTGCCATGGTTGCCATATCAGCGCCTTGCGGAGGACGCATTGCCACCAAATTGCCGCTGACACGTTTGAATGTATCCCAATCTTTTTGAATGACGTTGAGCTGCTGAATGAGCTCCGGAGTATCCTTATTGATTGCGATATAGTCGGTAATGCATTGATCCAATTCCTTGACGCTGTCGTTATATCTGTTCGCACGCAGTTGATATTGATTCAAGTCGGGATTCAACGGTGCCAATGACGATTGCAGTTGTGCCATTCGCATGGCGTGACGTGCCTTGCCGGCGAGATCGATGTTCGTCAAGTTGACTTCATACATTCGCGCGATTGCATCTTTCGCATTTTGCAGTGACAAATACCCGGCCATGCCTATCGCAAACATGCCGAGCAGTGCCACTATGTTGAGGATCACCAGTTTATAGGCGACCTTCAGATCATTCATCCAACTCATAAAAAATATCCTGCTCCTTCTTGATTGATTTTGATAAAACTATTGTAGAATAAAACAAATCGTTTGTCTAGCAAAAAGAGGAACTGTTTTTAATCGAAATGCAACCGCTGTAAACAGTTGTCGAGTTCTGCAGTCAATCTTTCTTCGAGCTCGGGCAGAGTTTTTGCGTCAAAGTCGTAGAGGACGATGGTATGACCGTCGGTACGTGCTTCGCCGCCGAATTCGTCCGAGAATATATTGTAAAAGATCGCGAGGTCGCGCTCGCGATCAAAGTCGACGTAATTTATAATGATTGACGAGCCGTTGGTGAACTCGACCGGTTGCGAAGGACGAATGAACAATTCAAACGTCGAGATTTCTGAAGGAAGATTCGCGCCGTACTCCCATTGCGGCAGATTCAGCTTTTCGACAAAAAGATTCGGCGCGGAAGTTTCGGAGTCAAATTGCCGAACGAGTTTTTCGACATTGCAATGCCCGGTGAAGTTCAAAAAGTCTTCGGCAAAAAAATTCGTGAGACTCCGTTCGTTGAGACCGATCCGAACGCGAATTTTATATTCCTTCGTCGCTTCGTCGTAACAGCCGACGATTGCACAATGCCGCGCGGCACTTTCATATCGAAAAATCTCGAAAATATCATCAATGTCGGCAACCGCTCCCGACAATTTGAATGAGCCGATCGAGTCGGGAAGTTTCGAGCTCCAATCGCGCGTTTCATCTCTGATTCGATGCATTGTTTCTTCTTTCAATTTACACCCTCCCACATGTCGACTTCAATTTATTATACCACATCGACGCGAGATAATGTATAATTGCCGAAAAAAAATTGGAGGCGAAGTGCTTGAAAGTCTCGATGAACACGGTAAAACTCATTGCGGCGTTGCTGATTGTGTTGCTGTTTCTGATCATTCATGCGGCGGCTCCGGGATTTCTGCCGGAGCTGTTTGCATTGCTCAAGCGCGGGGACATCGTCGAGACTGCGGACTACATTCGATCGTACGGCGAGATGGCGGTGCTGTTCAGTTTTCTGCTGACGCTGTTCGTCAACGCGCTCGGATTTCCGCCGGCGATCATCTTTTCGACGGCGAATACTCTGATCTTCGGCATCGTCGAGGGCATTACGATCTCGGTAGCGGCCGAAACCGTCGGCGTGACGATCAGTTTTCTGCTGTTGAGATTTTTCTTTCGGGATTCGGCGGAGAAAATCATTGCCAAGAGTCCGCGCTTGAGTAAACTCGACAAATACAGCGGCGAGAAAGGTTTTGTGATCATGTTGATTGCGCGAATGGTGCCTTACGTGCCTTCGGCGTTGCTGAATGCGGTCGGCGCGCTTTCGGCGTTGAGTTTGAAGGAGTATTTCCTCGCGTCGTTGATCGGAAAATTCCCGTCGACGGGCATCGAGGCGATCATCGGACAGGATGCGATCTTGCATGAAGAGGATCCGACACGGATTGTCGTCGTCGTCATCTTCGCGGTGATTTTGATTGCATGGGCGTGGCGATACGAAAAAAAACACGCCGGAGAACTGATCGCGTCGCTCGGCACGGCCGGCGACAAACCGTTCTTCAACCGCTTCGGCGATCTTATGGTCGGGGACGGCAGGACGGCGATCCTGAAGGAGCACGGCGCCGGGGAGGTCAGTATGACCGGATCCGGCTCGGCGCTG
>CALGGX010000503.1 GCA_937916025.1 uncultured Selenomonadales bacterium | reverse complement strand
GGATCTGACGGGCCTCGGCCGGGGTGGCGGGCTCGTCGCCGTAAGCGCGGATCGCGTTGGCGGCGCGCTCGACCAGCATCATGTTGGTGGCCATGATCTTCTTGCCGTCCTTGTCCTTGCCGTAGACGACGTTGTCCTCCATGCCGACGCGGACGCCGCCGCCGACTGGCTGGAGGAGATCGGCGCGCTCGACGACCTTGCCGCGATCGAGCACGATGATCTCGTCGCAGTCGCGAATTGTCGAGAGGCGATGCGCCACGATGAAACACGAGCAGCCGCGTCGACGAATGTTTTCGAGCACGATCCCGCTGAAATTCAAACCGCCTTCGCTGACCGTCGCCTCATAACCGCCGTCGAGTTTCAGAATGTCGTCGTGAATGCAGGCGTCCCGCGCGGCTTGTATTACGTCCGATTTTTTGATGGAATCGTCGAAAAGCGTGATGTTCTCGCGAACGGTGCCGCTGATCTGAAATATATCCTGATCGACGCTCGACAGCGAATTGACGATCGCCGCGCGCGGAATCTCCCGACGCTTGACATTGTCGAAAAGCACGTCGCCCGACCACTCTTCATAAAATCCCGTGACGATCTTCGAGAGAGTTGATTTGCCGGAGCCGCTGAAGCCGACGATTGCAACCCAACGCCCGGGCTCCACGCGCAAACAGAAATCCTGCAACAGCGGCGGCTCGAGCGGCGAATAGCCGAAATTGACATTGCGCATTTCGATCAAGCCCGAGAGTCGCTTGCCTTTGAATCGAGTCTTGCGCTCCTCGTCCGGATAATTGAGCGCGTCGACGTTGTACCGATACACGTCGTCGAGCCTCTGCATCTGCATTTCCGTCGACTGCAACGTCGTCCCGAGCTGCACCGGTTTTGTTGAACGGCTCTTGAAACGAGCTCATCAAGTTTTGAAACGCCATGAAAATGCCGGCAGTCATCACGCCTTCCATGATCGAAAAGCCGCCGATGGTAATGATGAGCGCGGAGTTGATCCCCGACAGCAATGACGGCAGCGTGTTCACCGTCAGCGATTTGATCTGCACTTCTTGAGTGCCGAGCAGGACTTTGGAATGATAGCCCGCCCATTTCGCAAAAAAATCGCCTTCATTGCCGTTCGCCTTGATCGTCTCGATCATCATCAAACCGTTGACCGCCGTGCCGTACTCTTTGCCCTGATCCTGCTGAATTTTCATGTTCATGTCCGTCAATTGCCGACGAAGTATGAAGAAGACGAGCAGATCGATCAGACTGAACCTCACGCCGATCAGCGTCAACGTCACGCTGTATTGCAACAGCAGCGAGAGGTAAAAAATTACGATGATGAAGTCGAGGATGGCGGTGGCGGCTCGAATCGGCGAGAGTCAATTTCTTCTGCCAACGCGTGAGCAGAAGCGCGCGCATCGTTTCGAGAATTCCGATCAGAACAAACGTGCCGCCCATTGCCAAGCAGAGATTAAACATCCAATCGGGGTGTTTGCCGCTCAAAATGTCGTCGAGGAAGATTTGATTGAAGACGGGCGAGGCGAGTCCCGGAAAGATCATCGCGCCGCCGATCAGCATTACGAAGATCATCGCGAACTTGTCTTGCGCGAGCTTTGCGGCGATCGCTCGGACGATGCTGTATCGATGCCCCGCGCGTTTGAAATTCTCGCCGGGCTTGAATGTCATTGCGATTCCGGTGTAAGACGTGCGGAATTCTTCCGGCGGCACGCGCCGCCGCCCCATTGCCGGATCATTCAAGTAGGCGATGCCGTTTTTGATGCCTTCCAAAACCACAAAATGGTTAAATTCCCAGTGAATTATCATCGGGAACGGATTGTCGGGCACCAGTTCCAAAAGGTCATCAACCTTCAATTTGTAACCGGCGGCCTG
>CALGGX010000502.1 GCA_937916025.1 uncultured Selenomonadales bacterium | reverse complement strand
CTCCGTTGTTGGTGCTGAACTCGCGGACGAGAGTAATTTTATCATTGCGAATGCCGCCGAGAATGACGGTGCCGTCTCCGGCATAAGCAGAAACAGTGTCGTTGCCGCCGTTGACGTTGACTGTGACGTTGGAGGCGAACGCTGAGACGCTGTTGGAGCCGCTTACCGATCCACCATCGGTATCGATAAAAGTATTCGAGCCATAATCGCGAATCACATCATTGCCTTCGTTGCCATCGATATAAGTGTTCGCCGCATAGTTTCTGATCTCATCATCGCCGGTGCCACCGACCAAAGTCGAGTTCGTTGCATCTTCGTAGTTGTAAATGATATCATTTTGCGCTCCGCCATGGATCGATGAGTCCGCACCATAATTTTGAATCTCATCATAGCCTCTGCCAGTAAAAATTATAGTACCTGAACCATGATTTTCAATGTAATGATCGCCCCAATAATTAGCTCCGTTAATGGTCACATTATCGCCATAATTATAAATGGAATTGGCTGATCTATAATCACCCGATATGACCGTATCGCTCTTACTGTTGTTGATGTTCGCCATAAGAAAAAATCCCCTGCCTTTCAGCTCGGCATTTTACAACGCCCCCCTATTTAAAAGTCAAGTATTTGTTCGTAAATAAAAAATCCCCGAGGTTTCTCTCGAGGATCAAATTCAAATTTCCGCGCGGATTTATTTCTTATGCACCGCCGTCTTGATCGACAGCTCGCGCAATTGCTTCTCGTCCACCTCCGAAGGCGCGTGGCTCATCGGATCAATCGCGCTTTGCGTTTTCGGAAATGCAATTACGTCGCGAATCGACTTCCGCCCCGCCATCAGCATTACCAATCGATCCAAGCCGAATGCAATTCCTCCGTGCGGCGGCGTGCCGTACTCGAATGCGTCCATCAAAAAGCCGAACTTCGCCCGAGCTTCTTCTTCCGACAACCCGATCGCCTCGAACACTTTCAATTGCAGATCGCGCCGATAGATTCTCAACGATCCGCCGCCAATCTCTACGCCGTTCAGCACAATGTCATACGCATTCGCCTTGACCTTCGCCGGATCCGTCATCAGCAGATCAATGTCTTCCTCGCGCGGTGCCGTGAACGGATGATGCATCGCTTTGTATCGCTTGTCTTCTTCGACGTATTCAAACATCGGGAAGTCCACAACCCACAGGAAGCACAGCTTGTTCGGATCAATCAAGCCGCGTCGACGCGCCATTTCCAATCGCAATTCGCCGAGGGCTTGAGCCACCACCGAAGGCTTGTCACCGACCACCAACAACAGATCGCCCGTGTGCGCGCCCGTTGCTTTTTTGATCGCCTCGAATGTCTCGTCACTGTAGAATTTTTTGAAAGGCGATTTGATCCCGTCCGCCGTGTATTGAATCCACGCGAGCCCCTTCGCGCCGTAAATTTTGACGTATTCGACCAAGCCGTCGAGCTCGCGCCGGGGAATGTCAGCATAGCCTTCGACGTTGATCACTTTGATCTGACCGCCCGACTCCAGCACGCTGTTGAAGACTTTGAACTCCGAACCCTTGACATACTCCGAAATATCCATAAGCTCCATGCCGAAGCGACGATCCGGTTTGTCGGTGCCGAAACGACGCATTGCTTCATCCCAACTCATGCGCTCGAACGGAATCGATACTTCTACTCCGAGCGTCGTCTCGAAAATGTTTTTGACGAGCCCTTCCATCAGCGTCAAAATATCGTCTTGATCGAGGAACGACGTTTCGATGTCGAGCTGCGTGAATTCCGGTTGCCGATCCGCGCGGAGGTCTTCATCTCTGAAACAACGAACGATCTGAAAATACTTCTCCATGCCGCTGACCATCAGCAATTGCTTGAAAATCTGCGGCGATTGCGGCAATGCATAGAACTGCCCCGGATTGAGGCGGCTCGGCACGAGAAAATCGCGCGCGCCTTCCGGCGTCGACCGACACAACATCGGCGTTTCAATCTCCAAAAAGCCGTGCTCGTCGAGATAATCTCGCATGATTTTCGTCACGCGATGCCGCAACATGATGTTCCGGTACATTTCCGGACGCCGCAAATCGAGATACCGATACCGGAGCCGAACATTCTCGTCGACCTCGACGCCGTCTTGAATGTAGAACGGCGGAGTCTTCGCCTTGTTGAGTATCCGAAGCTCGGTGACGACGATCTCGATCTCGCCCGTCGGCATTTTCGGATTGATCGTCTCGTCCGAACGCGCGCGAACGGTTCCGTGTACGCCGATCACAAATTCATTGCGAAGCGACTCGGCTTTGTCGAATGCGTCTTTGCCCATTGCCGCTTCGTCGAAAACAACCTGCACAATGC
>CALGGX010000501.1 GCA_937916025.1 uncultured Selenomonadales bacterium | reverse complement strand
GAGGATGTAGATCAGCGACGTGTCTTTGACGAGGTTGATCGTCTCGTTCGAGATCGGCGGCAAGACAATCCGAAGCACTTGCGGAAAGACGATGCGCTTCATCGTATGCCAATGCGGCAGTCCGAGCACGCGCGACGCCTCGAATTGCCCGCGCGGAATTGCCTGAATGCCCGCCCGGAAAATCTCGGCGAAATACGCCGTGTAATTCAGAGTGAATGCGAGCAGTGCGGCGGCGATATCCGGCAACATCAGTCCGACCATCGGCAACGCGAAGTAGACGAACAGCAATTGCAGCATCAGCGGCGTGCCGCGCATGATCCAGACGTAGAACTCCATCAAATAGCGCAAAGGCTTGATTGACGACAGCCGACCGAGTGCGGCAAGCCCGCCGAGCGGTATCGACAAGACCAACGTGATCAGAAATATTTCGAGCGTGACGAGTGCGCCCTGCATTATCAGCACGCTCATATCCAAGAGTTTTTCCAATTATCACAACTCCCTGACTCCCGTCATCGAATGACGGCGGTGTTGCCGAAATCCTTTTCGGTTAAAACATCAGTTCTTCTTCTTGATCAGATCGACACCGAACCACTGCTCGGAAATCTTAGTCGCGGCTCCGTCCGTGACCATCTCGTCAAACGCCTTCTGCACTTCGTCGCGCAGTTCTTTGTCGTCTTGACGGAATGCAATGCCGAATTGGCTCGTCGGACCGACCGTCACGTCAAGCGCGTCGATCTTCTCGGGATGCTTGCTCATGTAATAGCGACCGACGATCTCATCGCAAACGATCGCATCGAGTCTGCCGTTCTCGAGATCCATGAACGCGCTGATGTAATCGCCGTACGTTTTGAGTTCCTTCAAGCGACCGGTGAGCTCGGGATTGGCCGCGAAATAATCTTCCGCCGTCGACGCCGCTTGCGTGCCGACAGTCAAATCCGCGAGGCTCGCCTCTTCGGTGATCGCGCTCGGCTCTTCGCTGTGGCGAATGAAGACGATCTGCCGATTATCCATGTACGGATCGGAGAAGAGCATGTTTTTCTCGCGTTCGGGAGTGATGTCGAGACCATTCCAGAGAATGTCGACGCGTTTCGACTTGAGCTCGGCCTCTTTGCTCGCCCAATCGATGCCCTTGAACTCGACCGGACGACC
>CALGGX010000500.1 GCA_937916025.1 uncultured Selenomonadales bacterium | reverse complement strand
GCATACGAGATGTAGCCGTGACTGGAGTTCAGACGTGTGCTCTTCCGATCTCTTAACGAAAACAATTTGGAAAATGAAGCGGGCATCATTCTCGACAACGAAGATATCGGAGCAATCAGCGGCTCGGATACCGGACGCGGTGCAACGAAAAATGCGCGAACCGCACTCCGCGAAGTCAGCACTCCGGCAAACTGGCGGTTGCCTTCTTCGCCCACGACATTCACGCGCGGGCTCGAGATCACTTGGCAACAGGAGTACGTTGCAACGGCCGATTCCGGCGGCGGCTTCCAATTCCAAATCGGAACTTCCGCCAACGATAAGATGAATGTCGGTCTGTTCAATATGTCGGCGTACGGACTCGGCTTGATTGACGATAACGGTCAACGTCTTCAGATCACGACACAAGGCAATGCGAAGGAAGCTATCAACGTCCTCGAGCGGCTGATTTCAACTCTCTTGGAGCATCAAGCCGATATCGGCGCAATCCATCAGAGAGTACAGTTTACGACGAGCAATCTCGAGAACAGCAGCGATAACATTCAGGCGGCGGAATCTGTAATCCGCGATGCCGATATGGCAAAAGAAATGACCGAACTCAGTCGCGGGCAGGCACTCAATCAGGCATCGCAATCGATGCTCGCGCAGGCAAATCAGAATTCGGAAAAAGTTCTGCAGGTGCTCTCGAACGACTCCGCACCGATTGAAGTGCATGCAAATACAATTCAGGCGAAGCACAACATGGATGAAAATCTCTCCGAAGTCGGCAAGGATCTCAAACAGATCTCGAGCGGGCAGAAGGTTGTCGATCCGACGGACGGTTCTTCGCAATATCAGATCGGCGAGGGCGTGAAAGTCAAACTCCGCGCGCTCGAACGCGACAGTCAAAATGTCCAGACCGGATCGGCAATCCTCAAAGTCGCGCAAGGCAGCATCGAAGCGATCGTCACCGATCTTACGAATTTGAAAGAACTCGCCGTCAATGCCGCAAACGGGCACAATACCGATGTTGATCGCCGAATCCTGCAAAAGACTTTCGATCAGCTCCGAGACAAAGTCGACGAGCTTACCAAACTTACGACTTTCAATGATAACGGACTCATCGACGGACGGTATCAGAGATTTCACTTGGGCTATGACTCGCAAACATCGAAAGCCACCATCAATGAAGCACTCGGCTTGACCGTGCAACACGGCAGTGAAGCGGGGCAATCGGTTCGGTTTTATATCGACAACATGTATACGAATGAACTCGGCGGCTCTGTTGTTCGCAAAGAGGATCTCGAAGATCTGCTCAACAATCGCGAGTTCCTTGACAGCCGCACGGAAGTCGAAATCAAAAATCTCACGGCTTTGCAAGAACAGCTTCAGCAATTGCGTGAAGATACGACGGTTTTGAAGAAAGACGAAAATCTTCAATCTCGTTTGCGGGGCGTCATAACCGGTTTGGCATCCGATGAGTCGAATGAAGAAGACGACACAAAAGAAGTCAACATCAAACACGCCGTGATGCATGAATATCTCAATATCGAAACGAACGGTATCGACACGGTCATCGAGAACTTGGACAAATACGAATTTTTGAAGCCGATGATTGAAGAACAGTTGGTGCTCGACGGTTTGAGTCAGCGCAATTTCGATGAAGAAGGCAACCCGATATCCGATTCGGAAGAGTCTGCAGAATCGACGGAATCGACAAAAGACATCGAGGCGGTTGAAATTCTGAAAGATGCGGCGGGCAAAACACTTGCGGATGCAAAGATCGACAATATTCACAATGCAAACGTGGCAATGAAGATCGTGATGAGTGCATTGAACGATGCGCTGGATACGGCGTCGACGATCGGAGCGTATGTGGCGCGGCTCGACTTTACCGGACAGAACATTCAAACGCAAATCGACAACACGACCGATATGGACTCGCACATTCGCGATGCCGACATGGCGCGGTCGATGGCGAAATACATGAAAGATAATTTGGCTTTGAATGCGTCGCAGGCGATGCTGTCGAATGCGATCCACGATCCGATGTTCGTTCTGTCGGTGCAATAATCCGACGAAGTTAGACGAAATAAAAAAGCGGGGAGGCGATGAGCCTCCCCTTTCGATTGCGTTTGGATCAATAAATCGGATATTTATTGCAGAGTGCGGCAACGCGATCTTTCGCTGCCGATTTCGTTTCTTCATTTTCGGGATTGTCGAGCACCATTGCAATGATGTCGGCGACTTCTTTCATGTCCGATTCGACAAAGCCGCGCGTCGTCAATGCCGGACTGCCGAGCCGAAGTCCGCTCGTCACGAACGGCGAACGCGGCTCGAACGGGATCGTGTTTTTGTTGACCGGGATGTTGACTTCGTCGAGCCAATTCTGCGCTTCCTTGCCGGTGATGTTTTTACTCGTCAAGTCAACGAGCATCAAATGCGTATCGGTGCCGCCGGAAACAATTCGGAAGCCATTTGCCTGCAACTCCGCCGCGAGCACTTTCGCGTTTTTGACGATCTGCTCGGCGTATTTTTTGAATGACGGTTGCAATGCCTCGCCGAGTGCAACCGCCTTTGCCGCGATCACATGCATCAACGGTCCGCCCTGAATGCCGGGGAAGACGGCTTTGTTGAATTGCTTGCCGAACTCGAAACTGTTGCAGAGGATCATGCCGCCGCGCGGACCGCGCAATGTTTTATGAGTCGTGGTCGTCACGACGTCGGCGTGGGGGAGCGGACTCGGATGTTGCCCGCCCGCGATCAAGCCCGCGATGTGCGCGATATCAACCATCAAATACGCGTTGACCGATTTCGCAATTGCAGAAAGTCTCTCGAAGTCGAGCACTCGAGAATAAGCCGAAGCTCCCGCGACGATCATCTTCGGACGACACTCGCGCGCTTTTTGCTCGAGCGCATCGTAATCGATCGTCTCGGTCTCGCGCGAAACGCCGTACGGCACGATCTTGAAATACTTGCCGCTCATGTTGACGGGCGAACCATGCGTCAAATGCCCGCCGTCCGTCAAATTCATTCCCATTACCGTATCGCCCGGTTGAAGCAATGCGAAAAAGACTGCCATATTCGCCTGCGCTCCGCTGTGCGGCTGAACATTGGCGTATTCGCAATCGAAAAGTTTTTCCGCCCGATCGATTGCCAATTGCTCAACCACATCGACGAATTCGCAACCGCCGTAATATCTTTTGCCGGGGTATCCTTCGGCGTATTTGTTTGTCAAAACGCTGCCTTGCGCCTCGAGCACCGCGCGGCTTACGATATTTTCGGATGCGATCAATTCGAGCTTGCAGCGTTGTCGATTGAGTTCGCCCTCTGTTGCCGAATATACCTCGGGATCAACAGTTTTCAGTTCATTCATAAAATCCAACTCCTTATACATTGTTAACGGCATCATCGATCGCACGTCGATCAATCGCTCCCGCGCGAATAATTTTTAATTCATCGGTCGAAACGTCGACAATTGTTGACGCAATTCCCAGTCTGCATTCGCCGCCGTCAAGGATCAACGGAATTTTGCCGCCCAGATCATTCAAAACTTCCGCCGCCGTCTTAGGGCTCGGACGCCCCGACAAATTCGCGCTCGGAGCCGCAATCGGCAAGCCCGCCGCGCGGATCAATGCAAGTGCAATCGCATGATCGGGCATTCGGATTCCGATTGTCGTTTTCTCCGAGCGTGCGGGTAAGATCAACGTCAACGGTCCGGGCATGAATTTTTTGATCAATCGTTCCGCCTTCGGCGATATAAACGCGAGTTGCCGAATCATTTCCATATCGGAAACGAGCAGACTTAACGGTTTGTCGCTCGGACGTTTTTTTATGGCGAAGACTTTTTTGCAGGCGATCGGATCGAAGGCATTCGCGCCGAGTCCGTAAACGGTTTCTGTCGGAAACGCCGCGAGTTCTCCGCGTTTGATTAATTCACCGGCTTCGGATATTGCAGGATCGTCGACGGCAGAAATTTTGATCAGTCGGGTGAACATTTCTTGTAGGCGAGGATGATGCGCTCGATGCCGATCAGATCCCAAATCACATTGATCGGATCGTATTGTCCGGAGGATTCGAGCATGCGTTTGACGGGAGCGGATTGATCTGTCCCGACTTCGAGTGCGAGGAATCCGTCCGGCTTGAGCAGAGCAACCGCGTCGTCGATAATGCGATGATAATATTTAAGCCCGTCGTCTCCGCCGTCAAGCGCAAGGCGCGGCTCGTGTTCGGCGACTTCGGGCGCGAGTTCGGCAATGACGGGCGTTGGAATGTACGGCGGATTTGAAATGATCGCGTCGTATTTTCTGCCGCTCAAAGGTTGGAGCAGATCGCCTTCAAAGCAATTGAGACGATTGGCGACGCCGAGTTTTTCGGCATTGGATTTGGCAACGTCAATTGCGGCGGCACTGATGTCGACGGCATCGACAGTGACGTTGTCGAGGTAGTGGAGCATCGAGACCGCAATCGCGCCGGAGCCGGTTCCGATATCGGCAACGGTGATCGGCTGTTTGATCGGTCCGAGAATCTCGATTGCCATTTGCACCATGATCTCGGTTTCGGGGCGCGGAATCAAAACGTCCGGCGTAATGTTGAACTCGAGCCCCATGAATTCCTTGTTACCGATCAATTGCGCGACGGGAACGTGCGCCACGCGGCGATGCAGAAGTTCTTTGTAAGCGTTGATGTCTTCGTCTACGAGATTAAGTTCGAGATGAACGTAGAGGTAGAGCCTGCGCATTTTGAGCACATGCGCGAGAAGAACTTCGGCGTCGAGTCGGGCGTCATCAATGCCGTTTTCCAACAGAAATTCGGTCGCGCGGTGCAAGAGCTGTAATATCGTCAAATATCTTCACCTCTCATTTTTGCAATAGTTTATATTTCGACGCGGAAAATTGCAAGCCGATATGTCAAGGGATTTGAAACAGTTGATAAGGCATGGGATTTTTCGATTGTTGAAGTTGTTTTTGCAGATTGGCGATCGTCTGTTGCGATTGAATGAGTTGCAGGCGCATGACGTTTGCAAGTCCGAAGAAATGAGCCGTTATGATCTCCGAGCCCGCGCCGTTTTCTTTTGCGAACTCTTGACGGACGAGCGGCTCGAGCAAATGCGGCGGCACTTTTGAATATATCCCGACTTCTCCGCCGAAATGCAGTTCGTTCAGGAAATTGATCGACATCATCTTCAATTCCGGATGCTGTTTGAAAAACGGCAGGCGACTTAAGAAATTATCGAGAGCTTTGATGCCGCGCGCGAGCGACGGCACGAAACGTTTGACCTGCTGTTCCGGCGTGAGCGTCGAATGCGTAATCGAATTCGGATTTTGTCGATAGACGTAAAAAATGTCGGGAATGCGGACATAATTCTTCGCGCAAACCAATGCGCTGAACATGAAGATCATGTCCTCGACACTGCGGGCGTTGACGAATTCGATTCGGTTTTCGATCAGAAAATCGCGACGAAAGAGTTTGTTGCAAGCCCACCAGATGTATTTGCGTTGAAAAAAATCGATAAGTCGTTTTGCAATGTCATTTGTTTCAAGTGTCGGCGTGTTGACGAATGTTCCCGATTGATAGGATTGGATTGTCATTTTTGTTTTTTGATTGACTTGGTCGCCGGTTCCGGTCGGCAGAAAAAATCTTTCCGAGTGAACGACATCGGCATTGAATTTTTCTGCCGCGTCAAACATGGCTTTGAGTGCATGTCCGGCGATCAAATCATCGGCGTCGACGAATGTAATGTACTTTCCTCGAGACAATTTCAATGCCTGATTGCGGGGAAATGCGGCTCCTCCGGAGTTTTCGGGCAGTTTGAGAAGTCGGATCTTCAAACGCCCCTTGTGTGTGTGTCGGATTCACGAAGTTTTCGACGAGCTCAACGCTTCGATCCGTCGAGCAATCGTCGACAACGATCACTTCGTAATCTTCAAATGTCTGCGCGACGACGCTGTCAAGACATTGCACGATGTATTTCTCGCAATTGTACATCGGAATGATCACGGAGATCGCCGGGATTTTTTCTTTCATGGATTGATCCTCCAAAAGCGATTATTTCTGCAACTCGGTCAGCAACGCCGTCGACATTGATTTTAATTTCTGAAGTCTCGCTTCAAGTTGCGCGATCTTTTGTTGAAGTTGCAGATTTTGACGATAATTGATCGCCGCGCTGTTGAACAGGTGCGTCATTGCCATTGTATCGTCCTGCTTGTCGATGAGTGCAAGATTTTTATACACGAACTGCTCGAACAAATGCGGCGGCACCTGCTCATACACGCGCCCTTCAAACCAAACTATCAGTTGCAGGAAGAAGTTGATCAACATAAATCGGAAATCGGGATGCTCGTCGAAAAACTTGATTTTGGCAAAATGCTTATTCCAACTCTTCATAATTCCGACGAACGGAGAAGTCATCTTGCGCATGTCTTTTTCCAACGTGTGCGAATTGGTCTGCGAATTCGGATTGTATCTGTAGACGTAGAGAATATCGGGAATGCGGACAAAATTTTTCGCCCGGCACATGCACAATGCAACGAAAAGTAAATCCTCGGAGTAGATAGACAGAAACTCCAATTGATTTTCGATGAGAAACTCTCGGCGATAGAGTTTGCCGCATGACGACCATAAATATCCGCGTTGGCAAAAGCGAATGATGCGTTGTCCGAGATCGGTCGTTTCGAGAGTCGGCTTGTCGACAAACGGCGGCGATTGCAAAGTGTTGACGAAAATTTTCGGTTGCGCATTTTTCTGTTCGGGATTTCCGATATAACCGAAATATTTTTCGGTATGAACAACATCGGCATGGAAATTTTCGGCGTTTTTAAAAAGAATCTCAAGCGCATTGTTAACGATCATATCGTCGCTGTCGACGAAAGTAACATACTTGCCGATTGCGAGTCGAATCCCCATGTTGCGAGGAAATGCGGCTCCTCCGGAGTTTTCGGGCAACTTGACAAGTCGGATCTTCTGACGCCCCTTGTGTGTGTGTGTGTCGGAATCACGAAATTTTCGACAATCTCGACAGATCGATCCGTCGAACAGTCGTCGATCACAATAACTTCGTAATCTTCAAATGTTTGCGCGACGACGCTGTTAAGACATTGCTCAATATAATTCTCCGCATTGTACATCGGAATTATCACGGAGATCTGTGGAATTTTTTCTTCCATACGGATCATCCTTCCAACTTCAGCTGTTGACGAATAATTTTTTCGGCAGTCTCGAATGCCTTCGGCAATTCGTCGGGATTTTTTCCGCCGGCTTGCGCCATGTCCGGGCGTCCGCCGCCGCCGCCGCCGATCACTTTCGATGCTTCCTTGACGATCTTACCGGCATGCACCCCGAGCCCGATCGCCTTTTTGTCAGCCTTCGCGACCAAACTCACCCTGCCGTCGCTGATCGAAGCGAGAACGACAACGCCCGTGTCGAGCTTGTCACTGATGAAATCCGCCATGCCGCGCAACTCATCCATGTTTTTCGCATTCGCTTTGCCCGCCACGAATTTTACATCGCCGATCTCCTCGACGCCCATCAGCAATTTTTGCGCGTCTGCTTTTTCTTCGATCGCATGAACTTCGTCGAGTTGCTTTTTCATCGCGCGATTGTCGACGAGCAGTTTTTCGAGTTGATTCGGCACGTTTTCGACGGTTGATTTAAGCATCGCCGCCGTTTTCGACAGCAATTCCGATTGCCGATTCGCGTCCGCCAATGCCTCGCGGCCGGTGATCGCTTCAATTCGCCGAACGCCCGCCGCGACTCCCGTCTCGCTCACGATCTTAAACCGACCGATCTGTCCGACATTCTTGACATGCGAGCCGCCGCACAATTCACAGCTGAAATTCGGCACCGTCACCACGCGGACAACATTTCCGTACTTCTCGCCGAACAACGCCATTGCTCCGAGCTTTTTCGCCTCGTCGATCGGCATGTGCGCGATCCCGACATCGTCACTCTTCAAAATCTCTTCATTGACGAGCTCCTCGACATCCGCTAATTGTTGATCCGTCACCGGCTCGAAATTCGAGAAGTCGAAACGCAATCGCTCCGGCGTTACCAGCGAACCCGCCTGATGCACTTGATCGCCGACGACTTTTCGCAATGCCGCCTGCAGTAAATGCGTCGCCGTGTGATTCCGCGCGGAGCTCAATTTCTTTTCGCGATCGACGACGATCTTCACCGCGTCGCCGACCTTCAATTGCCCTTCCTCGACGTAAGAAATATGATACACCGTGCCGTCCGGCAATTTCTTTGCGTTTGAAACTTTGATCCGACCGAGCTCGCCGATCAAAACGCCTTCATCGCCGACCTGCCCGCCGCCTTCGGCATAGAACGGCGTCGTGTCAAGAATGATGCCCGCCTCTTCGCCGTCATGCAATTCATTGACAAGCGTGCCGTCTTTCCAAATCGCCGCGACTTTCGACTCGGTTGCATTTTCATCGACTTTCAAATGGCTGACGTCGACTCCGGAAAGATCGGGTACGTCGAAACGCTGATTTTCCGCGCGGGCGGCGCGAGCGCGTTGACGTTGCTCGTTCATTGCGCGATCGAAGCCGTCTTTGTCGAGTGTCAAGCCGTTTTCATTCAAAATCTCGTCCGTGAGATCGAACGGGAAGCCGTACGTGTCATAAAGCCGAAAACCGATCGCGCCGTCGAGAATGTTTTTGCCCGACGCTTTGACCGCATCGATCTCGCGCCCGAGTAAATCCATGCCTTGCGCAAGCGTTGCCGCAAATCGATCTTCCTCGAGGCGAATGACTTTTTTGATATACTCGCGATTGTTGGCAAGCCCGTCGAAGTCCGGCGCGCCGTCGTAAATCTTCGAGACCGCATCAACCGCGCCTTCCAAAAACGCGTCTTTGATCCCGAGCATTCTGCCGTGGCGGATCGCACGACGAAGAATACGACGCAAGACGTAGCCGCGCCCTTCATTCGACGGCAAAATTCCGTCCATTACCATGATCGACATGCTCCGAGCGTGATCGGCGATCACTTTCAGCGATACGTCTTTTCGAGCGTCGACGCCGTATTTCACGCCGCTCACTGCCGAAGTGTATTCGATGATCGGAAACAGCAAATCGGTCTCGAAATTCGACATCTTGTTTTGCAGAACCGAGGCAAGTCTTTCGAGCCCCGCGCCGGTGTCGATGTTTTTCTTCGCGAGCGGAACGTATTGCCCGTCTTCAGTCCGATCGTATTGCGTGAAGACGAGATTCCAAATCTCCAAAAAGCGATCGCAATCACAGCCCGGCGCGCATGTATCTTTGCCGCAACCGCGCTCCTCGCCGAGATCGATGTAAATCTCCGAATCGGGACCGCACGGACCGGGACCGATCTCCCAAAAATTATCCTCGAGCCGCACGATCCGATCGCGCGTCAAACCGTCTTGCTTCAGCCAGATCGCTTCGGCTTCGTCGTCTTTCGGATAGATCGACACCCAGAGTTTTTCGCGCGGCAATCCGCACACTTCAGTCAAAAATTCCCACGCCCAAGGAATTGCGCTCTCCTTGAAGTAGTCGCCGAATGAAAAATTCCCGAGCATCTCGAAATATGTTTGATGCCGCGCGGTGCGTCCGACGTTTTCGATATCGCCCGTCCGAACACAGCGTTGACACGTCGCCACCCGAACACGCGGCGGCTTCACTTTGCCGGTGAAAAACGCCTTGAACGGTGCCATGCCCGCGCCGATCATCAGAAGCGTCGGATCGTTTTCGGGAATAAGCGACGCGCTCGGCAGACGCAAATGCCCGCACCTCTGCTCGAAGAATTTCAAAAATGACTCTCGCAATTCGTTGCCGGTCATGTATTTCAAATGCATCAGTCCTCCATTGTGATTGTCGAATTATTATATGCGCCTGCCGATCGAATGTCAAAAAAAAATCGCCGCTCCGCGCGGCGCGCTCAAAATCTATGGCAATGATTGAAAATGCAATCGTAATTCGGCAACTCACTTCGCGCAGGGCGGAGGAGTACTGCCGGTGTTGTACGGCGGAGCCGGATTTTGATACGGCGGCTTCACCGGTTGATACGGCGGCGAAGGATTGTTTTGATTGTTTGGGAGCGGCTTTTTGGAATTGTTAATCGCCATCGCGACCGCGTGCCGCTCGATAACTCTCGGCTTTTCCGCTTCTTTCGGCGGTTCTGTCGGCTTGCGCTCGACAACCTTCGGCGGTTCTGCCGGTGCCGGTTTGTCTTTCGTCACCGCGTCACGAAATTTATCCCAGAATTCGGGATCGTCCGAATCGAGTTGCTCAAACGGCAACATCGCGCTTACAATCTGAAGCTCGGAGCTCGCCGTCGCCGTCCTCGGTTCCTCTGCAGCGAAGACGACGGTACTCAAGGTCAGCGCAGTCAACAACAGTGTCTTCGCTGTTGTTTTCATCTCAATCAATCGTCCTTCATCTATGGATTTGTTCAGCCGTCAATTGATCCTCGGATGCCTCGGATTGTTCGGCTGATTTTTATTATATCCGCTTACCCGAACTACTTTTCGATTCCGTTCGGTGGGAGCCGGTCTCCCGTAATTCGGGAAGCGGTATCTGTCATGTTCTCGAAGCGCAGGCGGACGATACATCAGTCGGTCGCAATCATCGATCGCCGCTTGCGCCGTCGGAACATTTCCGCTCGCAAGCCCGATGAACGCCAATCCGATTAAAAACGACTTCAACATTCGGATTCGCCTCCGTTTCTTTTTGTTATTATAATGTATATTTCTTCATCGATCTTTAAGACTTCATTAAAATTTGATTAAAAATTTTCGGATTCCTTAAGTTTTTGCCGAAAAAACGGTTCCGATCCGCTCGCCGTTGATTAATCGGCGAAGGACGTTGAGCTCACTGCCCGGCGCGATCACGAGCGGAATTTTCGAGGCGAGGACGATCTTCGCCGCCTGAATTTTCGTGTACATCCCGCCGGTTCCGAGTTTTGTACCGGCACCGCCCGCAAGTTTTTCAATCTCCGGCGTCAATTCTTCGACTTCATCAATCAGCCGCGCGGCGGGATTGAGTTTCGGATTGTCGGTGTAAAAGCCGTCGATATCCGTCAAAATGATCAGCAGATCGGCATCAATCAGCGTCGCCACAATCGCCGAGAGATTGTCGTTGTCTCCGATCCGAATTTCGTCGACGGCAACCGCATCGTTTTCGTTTATGACGGGGATTGCGCCCATCTTCAAAATCGCCGTCAGCGCGTTTCGAGAATTTTCGCGAGCATGCGCGTTGTCGGCGTCCGCGCGCGTCAACAGCAATTGTGCCATGGTCTTTCCGTATTCGGCAAAAGATTTTTCGTAAGCGTGCATCAAGACGCCCTGACCGATTGCCGCCAAGGCTTGGTTTTCGGGAATTGTATCGGGCTTTTTATTCAAATGCATGCGATCGATGCCGGCGGCGATTGCTCCCGACGAGACGAGAATGATCTCGCGTCCGGAGTTGTGTAAATCCGCCAGCTCTCGGATCAAATGATCGATGCGAAAAAAATTCAGCCCGCTCGTCGCCGCATGCGTCAAGGTACTCGTCCCAACCTTTATCACAATTCGCCGCGCGGCATTCAATTTCAATCTGACATCACTCAATATTGTATTCCTCCATTCATCCGTCGATATTATAGACCAACGAATGAGACACTGCAACTATTGACTTTGCGGGCGAGTTTTGCTAAAGTGCAATCGGTATGTGTATCAATTTTTGGGGAGGCGTTTATTGTGGAAAATAAAGTTGAAGATAAATCGGCGGAACAAAAATTGAAAATGCTGATTACGGACGACTCTAAGATGTTGCGTCGCAAGCTCCGCGCGGATTTGGAAGAACTCGGTTGCGAAGTCATCGAGTCTGCAAACGGAAAAGACGCCGTCATGCTCTTTCTGAAAGACGAATTCGACGGAGTGATTCTCGACATCGTCATGCCCGAAGTCGGCGGCATCGAGGCACTTCAATTGATGAAAGAAGCCAAACCGGAAATTCCGATTGTGATGCTGTCGTCTTCCGGCACGCCGCAAAAATTGATGCAAACTCTGAAGATGGGCGCGCTCGACTTCATTCAAAAACCGTATATGAAAGATCAGATCGTCAAAGTGATTGAAGCGGTCAGGCGCGAACGTCAAAGACGCGAGGCGACGAAAAAATGAAGAGTCATGATCTGGGACAATTTCTGCTTAACAGCAAGCGACTCAATGAAATTCAGTTGTCTCAATTGATGAGAGCGACGAAAAATGCCGAGCCGACTTTGGCGGTCGAAGCATTGTTTTTGCAATTGATATCGGCGGAAGAATTGACTGCAATTCTGCGGTTTAATCGAAAGTTGTCATTCGACGAGCAAGTGTTGAATACAAGCCCGGATCGTCGGGAAAGCAATTCGGATTTTCAAAACATGCTGTCGGTATATCGGAAGGCGGCAATCGACGAGAGCGTTCGGACGTTGATCACAATCCGGCAGGCAAACCGCGCGAATGAATTGCGTGACGGTCAGTCGATTCGACTCGCGCAAGCCATGCTCGACAACGGACTCGCGAATTTTTTCAAACTCGAACGGATTTTGGATGCTTATCAATCGCAACAGGTGCCGCCGCTCGAGTCGATGATGACGGTATATTACGAGTGCTGGAAGAATTTGCCGACTGCGGATTTTCCGTTTGCAATCGATCTGATGCGCGGCTTGCACACTTTTTTATCCGAAACATTCAATGTATCGGTAGTAATTCTGCCGCCGTCGAGCGAAAATCACGACGAAAAACTCGGCGCAAGCGTGAAACTCTCGGGAGCACTTCCTGTCGTGACGGGCATTTTCGCCGAGCCGAAGACGTTTTTCAATCTCGCCGTGCGTTACAACGATTTAACCGAATCGCTCGAAGACAGTTTTGATGCGATCGCGGAGTTGCTCAACATTTTTATCGGGCATTTCGCGGTGAAGACAGCAATGTTGCACGGCATCGAGTCCGAGCCGGTACCGCCGAGATACGGCAAATTGAGCGGCGATATTCGGAGTTTCAGATTGATGACGGACGTCGGAATTTTTTACGTCTACATCAACGAGCGGGAGATTTTTTGACACTTCGATTGAAAAATTTTCTTGACACAGGCAAGGCAAGAGTGTAGACTGTTAACCGATCCAGCGGAGAGTTGTCCGAGTGGTTTAAGGAGCACGACTGGAAATCGTGTGTGCGTTGATAGCGTACCGAGGGTTCGAATCCCTTGCTCTCCGCCAGAAAAAGCAATTAATAATTCGTAATGCGTAATGCGTAATGCGTAATGCGTAATGCATGGTTAATTACGAATTAGGAATTAAGAATTATGCATTGTCTTTCAGCTGTGAGCACAGAGGATCGGTTTTGCCGAACAATAATGCCGAACCGGCAATCTCGCCAGGGCTGATGCAGCAACGGGAATTTCTTGCGCTTCGGTTGTTTCGGATTGCGGACTGATCCTTTGTGCTGACAGTTGGCGATCAATATCAGGGTACGCCTTCAAACGTACTCTTTTTTTAACAGTAACATCAGAAAATAGAAAGAGGCGGGCATCAAAAAAATGGCGTATGAAGCACTCTACACACGAACGCGACCGAAACAACTCGCGCAACTCGTCGGGCAGGAACATATCAGTCTGCCGCTCACTCGCGCCGTAAATCTGGATCGCCTCGCGCATGCGTATTTGCTTGTCGGCACGCGCGGCACCGGAAAAACTTCCACCGCCCGATTGATGGCGAAGGCTGTCAATTGCGATAAAGTTGCCGCCGCCCGCGCGGAAAATCGCATGCTCACGTCGAAAGAAATTCCATGCGGCAAATGCGATTCATGCCTGCATTTCGACAGCTCGCCGGATAATGTCGAATTCGACGCGGCGTCAAACCGCTCCGTCGAAGATATTACGCGGCTGTTGTCTGCTGTGTATCTCGCCCCCATGCAAGCGCGCGTCAAAACCTTCATCATCGACGAAGTGCATATGCTGTCGTTTGAAGCCGTCAACTCGATTCTTAAATTGATCGAAGAACCGCCCGATAATGTCATTTTTTTTCTGGCAACGACAGAGTACAACAAAGTGCCGTTGACGATCCGCTCGCGCTGTCAAGTGCTGAATTTTAAGCTGATTTCGCAAGAGAAAATCGCAGAATATCTTCGGCGTTTCGAGAATTTGTTGAATGTCGAAATCGATGAAGCCGCCGCGCGGAAATTGGCGCGACTGGCTCGCGGCTCGATGCGCGATGCAATGTCGTTGCTCGATCAGTGCTATTCGATGATTGACGAAAAACGATTGACGCTGAAGCTCGTCGACGATACGCTCGGTTTGATTGCGGATTCGGATTTGGATGAATTGATCTCCGCCGTTCGCAACAAAGATCGTCGGAAAATCACCGAGCTTACGTCGAAAATATTCGCATCGGGAATTACGGCAGTAAATTTCAATGAAGAGATCATCATGCGGCTTCGCGATTTGCTTACGAAACTTGACTCATCTCAATCGGAAGAATTTGCCGAATACGAGCGAATGATCGACTTGCTTCGTAAGGCGTCGACGGAAATGCGCGTTTCCGGAATCCCCGACATTATTCTCGAAACGACATTGTTAAAATTGACTTCGAACGCGGTAGCGGTTCAAATCGCAACTCTGCAATCAACCGCCTCGAAAACGGCGCAATCGGCTCAATTGCATGAATCGGAAAAAATGAATGCGTCGGAAACGGTTGACAAGCTCGGCGATTTGAAGAAGGAAATCGGAGAACCGTCGGCGGCTGTCGAGTACGGATCAAAAGTAATCGGAGCTCTCATCAATTATTTTCAGGCGGAGAAAAAACTTAACGTCTCGTCAATGCTCCGTAATTTGAAGAGCAGTATTTTCGAGAATGACACATTTACGCTTACATTCGTCAATTTTGCGCACAAACAGATGTTTGATGCAAATTGTTTGGCAGACTTTCAACAGGTAACGGATTTGCTGTTCGAGCGAAAGATTGAAGTGATTTCAAAAAGTCTCGAGCCGCCGATTGAGCAAAAGAAAGATTTGAGCCACACTTTGGCGCGCACAAAAGGCAAAAAACGTCAAAACATCTTGAAGATGCAGGATATGTTTGGCAGTATCGATTCCGATAACGATTCGAAGTGAAGGGGAATTTTAAAAGTCTCGAGCCGCCGATTGAGCAAAAGAAAGATTTGAGTCACACTTTGGCGCGCACAAAAGGCAAAAAACGTCAAAACATCTTGAAGATGCAGG
>CALGGX010000499.1 GCA_937916025.1 uncultured Selenomonadales bacterium | reverse complement strand
GCGGACGCCGATAACAAATTCATTGCGCAGAGTTTCAGCCTTAGAAAATTCGGCGCCAATTTCCGCCGCGTCGAAAACGATTTGCACGATACCGCTGCGGTCGCGCATGTCGACAAAAATCAAGCCGCCGTGATCGCGCCGACGCGATACCCAACCCGCCAGATTGATCTCCTTGCCTTCGTCGGATTTGCGGAGCTCGCCGCAATTCATCGTTCGTTTCATTCCCGTTAATGTGTCCAATCAGATCACTCCATCAAAAAAGTTTTGCCCGCCCGCCCGCCAATCTCGCATTTATTAATTATCCGAAACTCTTTTCAACCGCTCGATCGCATCGTCGAATGCAATCGTCTCTTGATCGCTCGTCGCGAGATTTTTGATCGTCACCGTCCGATTGGCAATCTCGTCCCCGCCGACTATCAACGCAAACCGCGCGCCCGACTTGCTCGCCTGCTTCATCTGCGCCTTCATGCTGCGCTTCGCAAAATCCATCGACGCCGTCAATCCCGCGCGCCGCAATTTCAACAGCAGTTCAAACGCGTAAATATCGGCGTCGACCGCCACGATAAATACGTCCGGTTCATTCGCAATCGTCGGCAACAAATTCTGTTTCTCGAGCGCAATCAACAGTCGTTCAATGCCGAGCGCAAAACCGATTCCGGGAGTCGAAATGCCGCCGATCTCCTCGACCAAACCGTCATAACGTCCGCCGCCCGCAATCGCCGCTTGCGCTCCGAGTTCTTCGCATCTGATCTCAAACGCCGTTTTCGTGTAATAATCCAAGCCGCGCACCAGCCGGGGATCAATTTCAAACGGCACACCGACCGCCGTCAAAAAATCCTGCACGCTTTTGAAATGCTCCCGACATTCGTCGCAAAGACAATCCTTGATCTTCGGAGCTTCTTCCATGAATTCTTTACCGCCGTCAACCTTGCAATCCAAAATGCGCAACGGATTTTTCTCGTACCGCGTTTGACAGTCATGACATAAATCCTCGAGCTTGTCGCTGAAGAAATGCGTCAATTTCTGCCGATACACCGGACGACATTTCGGACAGCCGACCGTGTTGATCTTCAATTTCAGATCATGCAATCCGAAGTTTTTCAACAGCTCGACGGCGAGCACAATGACTTCAGCATCGACGGCAGGACTTTCGCTTCCGAGTGCCTCGACGCCGAATTGATGAAACTCGCGCAAACGTCCGGCTTGCGGGCGATCGTAACGAAAAATCGAGCCGATATAAAACAGTTTCACCAACGACGACGACGCGTAGAGTTTGTTCTGAAGATACGCGCGCACGACGGACGCCGTATTTTCCGGGCGAAGCGTGATCGAGCGATTGCCGCGATCGGTAAACGTGTACATCTCTTTGTCGACAACATCCGTGCCCTCGCCGATGCCGCGTTGAAACAATTCCGTGTGCTCAAATATCGGAGTGCGAATCTCTTCGTAACCGTATCCGGCGCAAATCTCGCGTATCTTCTGCTCGATCGCCGTCCAATTTCCAATCTGATCCGGCAGAATGTCTTTCGTGCCGCGCGGAGCGTTAGTCAGCAATTTCATTCCTCCCAAAATTTTTCGTCTCGAGATCGATTATAAACACGTAGAAAATATCGCCGTCGTCGGGCGTACTCACCAGCCGACCGAAGTCTTCAATCAATCGAATGTTACCCTTTGCCGTTCGCGCGCGATATTGTACGTAATCATATCCGCCGGAGAGTTCCAATTGATTTGAAATCTTCAGCTGCACCAATTCCCAATCTTCCTCGAAAACACAGCCGCGAAAACTGTTGCCCGTAAATCGCCGAAATTCCTCGAGCGTCGAGCATTCGTAAATCTCCATCAATTTTTTGTTCGCATAGAGAATTTCCTGCGTCTCGTTGTCGCGATAAACCAAAAATCCGCCGGGCATGCCTTCGGATAATTGCGCCAGACTGAAGCCGAGCTGTTCGCGATTTGCCTCGCCCATCGTCGGCGCGTAACAGCGAAAATTCGCCCGCCCGCTCATTTTTACCGAGTACAACGCCAAATCCGCCTTCTGATACAAATTGTTGTACTCGTCGCCATGGTCGGGATAAAGCGCATAGCCGATTGACATCGTGTAAGTCAATTGATGTTCATGATAATGAACTTCCTTGACACTGTCACTGAAACTTCGGAGCAGGCGATCGATCTCGCCGACGCTCCGATCTTTGATCAAAACAAGAAACTCATCGCCGCCGATGCGCGCAATCAAGCCGGTTTGTTTAAATGCCGCTTTCATTCGCTCCGCCGCGTCGCGGATGATCATATCGCCGCAATCATGTCCGAAGCGATCGTTGACTTGCTTGAAATTGTCGAGATCGAGAATCACCAACGCCGATTTCTGATATATCGACGCTTTGAGTTGCTCGCTGATGAGCCGAATTGCCGTGCCGCGATTGTACAGCCCCGTCAAGTTGTCGCGCTCGATGAGCATCGTGATATGCTCCCGCGTCCGCCGATACTCGTCAATGTTAAACGCCAAGAAAAAGACGTGAACATCGCCGGTCTCGTTTGACTCGCGCAATTGATATGCCATGTGAAGGTATTGCGGCTTTGAAGTCATGAGCGGACGCCGAAGAAATTCCATTTCGCCGACGAGATTGCCGTCTTCATACGCCGCCAACAATCGATGTCGATCAAAAAAAACTTCGACCGATTCATGATGCTCCTCGACGACGGTATTTAAAATCATGTCCTGAATGATCTCGTCATAGCCGACCGCGTCGTAGATTTTTTGGCTGACGGTGATCTGCCTTCCGAGATGCAGGTAGAGCACTTTGTTCGCCGAGAGATTAGCTTCGATGTAAAACGAGCGGTTGAGGAACTGCTCGAAAGACCCGTAGCCGAATGTCGACGCAAAGGCGCGGCTCGCCAACAGCAGAAAGATCGGATTGCCCGGCATATCGTAATATTCCGTGCCCATGCGATCGATCTCGGGCAATCGCCGCATTCGCTCCGCATCAATTCCGCGCACGCAACTTAAAAAATACTTCATGCCGCTCAATATCACGGGGATCAGCAAATACATTTGCCACGTGTATCGATGTTTGTCGTCGCGCGTTCGGAAGTAATCGATGACGTAACTGCCGCCGGATTCCCACACGCGCTTTTCGATCGTATCGAGATCAAAAAACTCTACAAACTTCTGCCGATCCTCGGAATAAATATTTCGCATGGCAAAATTCTCGATTGATTGCGTGATATCGCCCGGCACGAAACTCTCACGATATCGCGAAGAGTTCAGGCTGATGTTTTCGACTTCCCTGCCGTCATAACTGAAAAGATCGACGCGCGAATACAGAGTGTAAAGAAATTTCAGCGCGGACTCTTTTTTTTGCCGACGACGCAAAGCGGCATTGGCTCCGACCTGCTCGACAATCGCAAGGATTGCGCCGATGTTCGTCTCCGGATTGAACGCCACGCAACGCATGCGAATGTTATTAAAACCTTTGCTCGTGACAAAATCCTGCACGACTTCAATGCTGTCGCGAATGCATTGTTGTGCCGCGTTGAAAATTTGAACGCCGAATTGTTGTTGCCGATTGTTGAAAACATCTTCCGGCGATTCCAATCCGTCGACGCCCAAATCTCGGAAAATCTCGCAAAAGTTTTTGTTTGACATCAGGAATTTGAATTTCCTGCCGTCGAATTCGGCAACACCGATCGGAATGCCGTTGAAAATGTTGTGATCTTGCTCGGCAAGCATCATTCGACTGCTTTTGAGCGGCGTCGGCGAGAGAAGGTTGATACGCCCGATCGCGTTGTAATATTTCCGAGTCAACGGAGTTTCGGCGTTCATATCGGCATAGCGAATTTCCTCGAGCTTCATCGGATGACCGAAAAAATATCCTTGCGCCTGCTCGCACCCTGTCTGTCGAAGAAATTCCAAAACCTGTTCGTCCTCGACGCCTTCCATTAAAGTCCGAATTCCGAGTTCTTTCGACATGTTGATCACGTTTTTGAGGATCGTGCGGACGCGTTTGTTCATGCGAAAATCGCGCAGGAACTTCATTTCGATTTTGATCATGTCGACTTTGACATCTTCGAGAATATTGAAGGAAGAATGTTTGCTGCCGAAATTATCCATCCAAACGCCGAATCCGCCCGCGCGGAAGCGATCGAGCACGGAGCTAATGCTCTTATATTCGCTGCTGAAGACTTCCGCCATGATCTCGATGTTGAGGAGATCATTCGGCAGATTGTTGTAAATGACGGATTGTTCGGCAATAAACGGCATGTCCGCCATGCGAAAATCTTCCGCCGACAAGTTCACCGATATCGGCACCAAAGTACGTCCGAGATCGCGTGCGCTTTTCAGATCGCGGCAAACTTTTTGGATTATAAAAATATCGAGCCGATGGATCAAATGCGCATCCTCGAGTGTTTTGATGAAGTCCGAAGGATACAAAAAGCCGAACTCCGGATCCTCCCAGCGCGCGAGGGCTTCATAGCCGCAAAGCCGTCCGCTCAGCACATGCACGATCGGTTGATAGTACGGGCGAATGTATTCTTTGCGGATTGCCTCGTCGAGCGTCTCGACGACGTGTTGTCGGAGCTTTTCCCAATGCCCGAGTTCTTCATTGTAATGACAGGTGAGAATGTCATGAATGTATTTGATGCTCTCGCATGCAAGTTTTGCGTTGGTGCAGGCGCGGACGGCACTGACATTGGAATCGCTCGATACGATGTAAATTCCGGCTTTGATGATCAGAGATTTGCTCGTTTGATCGAATACGCTTTGCTCGCGAACCTGCTCGATGCGCCGCTCAATGTCGTTGTTGTAAGCGACGGTGAGAAAATGATCATCGGAATATCGCGTGACGTGAAGTTCGGGAAAAATGCTTTTAATCAATGCGCCGAGTTGCGCAAGATAACGCTCCCCCGCATCGAAGCCGTGGCGGTAATTGTACGCGCGAAAATTGTTGACATCGAAATAAATAAACACAAGTCCTTTCTCGCGCTCCGCCGCATCATCCAAAATCAGTTGAGAGAGACGACGGAAATAGTTGACGTTCGGGAGTCCGGTGAGCAAATCGGTTTGCCCCGTCGGCTGATACATAACTGTCTCTCCTTATTAATCGGCAAAAAAGCAATTAGGAATTAGGAATGCGTAATTAGGAATTAAGAGACCTGTTTTTCAATTCCTAATTCCTAATTTCTGATTTCTGATTTCTGATTTCTGATTTCTGATTTCTGATTACGAATTACGAATTACGCATTATGGAATGAGGGATTAAGAGACCCGGTTTTTCACTCCAAAATTCCTAATTCCTAATTCCTAACTCCTAATTACGAATTAAGAATTACGCATTGGTGTAAGGCGTCGCCAGTCGGACGAAAGATCGCCCGCATGAGCATTTGCCGCTCATTCGCCGCACCGCCTGCCCCGTCCGATATCGGATCAGCGGCATGGCTTGCGCCGTCAAAGTCGTGATCACCAACTCGCCCATGTGCTCGTCTTCTTCGACGACCTCGCCGCTGTCGAATTTCACCACTTCGGCAATGAAATAATCTTCGTTGACGTGGTGCCCCGAGTGCTCGCTGCACTGATAAATCATGCCCGCGCATCCCAACTCCGGCGGCGCAAAAAGATTGTACACCCGCGATTCCGTTCGCTCCTGAATGTGCTGTTGCAAGGGATTTTGAATGTTGTTGGTGTTGATGCAGACGATTTTGGAGATCGGATAATCGATGATGTTTTTTCCGATTGCTTGGAGCTGAATGATCAATTGCATGATCAATTGCGGCGTGCTGATGAGAGTATCGATGCCGACAATTTCCATCAATCGCAACCATTGACGATAGTCGTTGCCGAACGGCACGACGGTCGCGCCGAGCGATTCCAGCGCGTAAAGCACGTCGAGAAAAATGCTGTCGGACATATCGCCTTGCACTCCGACGATCGACGCATTATGAATATCCGCCGCAACCAGACAACGCGTCATCATTTCGAGATTGCAAAGCACGTCGCCTTTCGTGTAGAGTTTTGACACTTCGCCCGTCTGATCGTTCATATGGCTGAAGCGCAAGACGCTCGAAAACGGCAACGTGAGAATGTCGAGCGCGTCCGTCCGATGCAATTCCGAAAGACTTACAAACGGCAATTTCCGAATATCCGACAATGACCGGATCGAGTCGGGCTCGACATGTTTACGATTGAAGAGTTGTTTGTAAAATGCACTCTTTTCAGCCGCCCATTCGACGGTTTTTTTGAGTCGTTCGAGCTGCAGAGCTTCCAAACTGCTGCGGCTCATTGTCTCTGCCTGCTCATTCGCGTACAATGTGATCACTCCCGTGGTTCATCTTGCCGGACGTTGATAGAAAAACGGCTGATAGCTGACGTAGCCGAGCTTTCTGAAATTGAGAATTGCTTCGGTCGCGCCGACGAACAAAATGCCGCCGGGCTTGAGTGCTTCAAAAAAGTGCGCGTACAGCTGATCCTTCGCCTCTTCGGTGAAGTAGATGACGACGTTTCGGCAGAGGATCAGATCGAAGCCTTTCTCGAACGGATCTTTCAGCAAGTTATGCCGTTTGAATTCGATGCCCGCCTTGATCTCCGGCTTGACCGCGAATTTACCGTCCGGCGTTTTGGTAAAATACTTCGACTTGCGATCCGGACGCATGCTCTTCAATTCGTTGTCGACGTAAACGCCTTTGCGCGCCTTTGCGAGAATGTCGACGTCAAGATCGGTCGCGAGGATTCGGTGCCGCGAATTCGGCGTCAACTCTTTCATGATGATCGAGAGCGAATACGGTTCCGCGCCGATCGAGCAGCCCGCGCTCCAGATCTGAAGGCGCGCCGAGCTTTTCAAAAGATACGGGATCACATCGGTCTCGAGCTTGGAAAATTTATCGGGCGTGCGGAAAAACTCCGACACGTTGATCGTCAAGTATTCAATGAACTCGGCGAAGTCGTTTTTGTTTTTCGCAACCTTGTCGAAATACTCGACGAACGAGTTCATTTCCGCGCGCGTGACGAGATTGCTGATCCGTCGCTTCATCTGCGGTTCTTTGTAAAGTTGCAGGTCAATGCCCGTACGTTGATTCAATTTTTTCTTAAACAGCGTCCAATCCTTTTCGTCCATCATCGTTGAGCTGCCTCCTTTGATGAAAAATTGTCGATGCTTGCATAATTATTCAACGCATTGTAACATCATGCCGTATTAATTTCAATCAGAAAAAATTTTTACACGGAGCGACTGATGAAACAAGAGTTGATTCGATTTTTGATCGCCGGCGGTTCCTGCTTTGCGCTCGAGCTCTCCGCGCTGTTTTCTTTGACCGAGTTCGGCGGATTGAATTATCTCGATTCGGCGGCGATTGCCTTCACTCTCGCCGTCGCGATCAATTATGTCATGTGCGCGCGCTGGGTTTTTGTCGGACGAGCCGCGCGGAGAACCGCGACGACGTTTCTGATCTTCATCTCGACGAGCGTCATCGGGCTCGGCATCAATCAGCTTTGCATGTATTGTTTCGTCGAGCTCGGCGGTTTGCATTACATGATCGCAAAAATTTTTTCGACGGCGATCGTCACGGTCTGGAACTTCGTCACCAAACGATTTGCCTTGTCGATGTGATTGCCGTTTGCTATAATCAATCGAAAAACGAAGGGAGTAATTGTATGTTGCAATCCGATTTGAAAATCAACGACGAACTTCACGGCTTTCGTCTGATCAATCGCCGGACGATTAAAGAACTTGCCGCCGACACTTTCGAGTTTATTCATGTCAAAACCGGCGCGAAATTGTTTTACATCGCGGCGGACGATGACAACAAGGTTTTTTACATCGGCTTCAGAACTCCGCCCGTCGACGACACCGGCGTCACCCATATCATCGAGCACTCGGTGCTTTGCGGCTCCAAAAAATATCCGTTGAAGGAACCGTTCGTCGAGCTCGTCAAAGGTTCGCTGAACACGTTCCTCAACGCAATGACTTACCCGGACAAAACCGTGTATCCGATTGCAAGTCGAAACGCAAAAGACTTCCGCAATCTCGAAGACGTTTATCTCGATGCGGTTTTCAATCCGAACATCTACTCGACGCCGGAAATTCTGATGCAGGAAGGTTGGCACTACGAGATCGATAAATCGCCCGAGCCGCTCCGATACAGCGGCGTCGTTTACAACGAGATGAAGGGCGCGCTGTCTTCGCCCGACTCAATCCTCGGCAGCAAAATCAATCAATTGCTGTATCCGGACAACTGCTATCACTTCGAGTCCGGCGGCGACCCGGAAGCCATTCCGCAGCTCACTCACGACATGTTCATCGACTTCCACAAAAAATATTATCATCCGTCAAACAGCTATATCTACCTTTACGGCGACGTCGACATTGCCGAGCAATTGGCGTATCTCGACGGCGAATATCTGTCGAAATACGAGCGGCTCGAGATCGATTCGGCAATCAAAAAGCAACCGCCGTTCTCGGAAATGAAACGCGGTGAAGATTTTTATCCGATCGGCGAAGAGGATGCGGCGGGTGAAAAGACATTCCTCTCGCTGAATTTCGTCGTCGGCGAGACGCTCGATCTGAAAAAAATTCTCGCGATGAATATTCTCGAGCACGCGCTGTTAATCTCTTCGGCGGCTCCGCTCCGAAAGGCATTGATCGATGCGCATATCGGAAAAGACGTCGACTCGAGCTTCGACGAAGATTATTTACAGCCGAATTTCGGCATCATCATCAACGGCTCGGAAGCCGCCCGCGCGGATGAATTTTATCGATTGACGATGTCGACGCTGAAAGATCTCGCCGAAAACGGCATTGATCGCAGTCTGTTGCAAGCATCGATCAACAGTTTCGAGTTCGGATTGCGCGAGGCGGACTTCGGCGCAACTCCGCGCGGCTTGGTTTACGGCTTGCGCATTTTCAAGAGCTGGCTTTACGACGGCGATCCGAACTTGCATTTGCAATATGAAGACGCGCTCGAGGAAATCAAAGCCGGACTCGACAATCGATATTTCGAGCAACTGATCGAAGAATGTCTGATCAACAATCCGCATTGCGGGCTGTTCGTTTTGAAGCCGAGCAAAGACATTGCGCGCGAACGCGAGGAAAAACAGCAATTCAAACTCGAGCAGGAGAAGGCGTTGATGTCAAACGCGGAGCTGGTCGACACGATCCGAACCGCGCGGCGGCTGAAAGAACGTCAGGCGGCACCCGAAACGCCGGAAGCACTCGAAACGATCCCGTTGCTGAAACTCGAAGACATTCGCAAAGACGCCGAAATTCTGCCGTTGAAATTCCGAGACCTCGACGGCACCCGCATCCTCGACAGTTGCATCGAAACGAGCGGCATCATCTACTTAAATCTCTACTTTGACGCGTCGCGCGTTCCGCAAAGCAAACAATTCCAAGCCCTGCTGTTGACGACGTTGCTCGGCGAAGTCGATACGAAAGATCATTCTTACGAAGAAATTGCGAAACTCACGGATACGCATCTCGGCGGCATCGGCATGGGGCTCGCCGCATACGTCAAAAACGGCAAGCCGGACTCTTTCCTGCCGAAACTCAAAGTCAGCGTGAAGGCACTCGCATCGAAATTGCCGGAGATGGCGGACTTGCTCATCGAAATTCTTACCGAGAGTATTTTCGTCAACAAAAAACGCATTCGCGAGCTGATTGAAGAAACGCAAATGAACATCGAGCTCGGAGTGCAACGCGCGGGGCAACACGTAGTGACATTGCGATTGTCATCGTATCTTTCGACGGCGGGAGCTTATGTCAATCAAGGGCTTTTGCCTTACAATAAATTTCTGAAGGAACTGCTTGCGGACTTTGACAATCGCTTTGACGATCTCGTCGACGACTTGTATGATGTGATGACGCGGCTCGTCAACAAGAACGGTTTGATCGTCGGCGTGACGGCGAATGATGACATTTACAAACAATTCGTGCCGCAGTTGTCGAGATTTCTGAAATCGCTTCCGACGGATGAATTCAAGCCGGAGCATTATCACTATCCGTTGAAGGCGAAAAACGAAGGTTTCATGTCGCAAAGCCGCGTGCAATATGTCGGCAAGGGCGCGAATTTCATCGATCTCGGCTTTGAATATACCGGCGCGCTTTCGGTGCTCGAAACGATCATGCGCTACGAATACCTCTGGACGCTGATCCGAGTGCAGGGCGGAGCTTACGGCGCATTCGTGAGTTTCACTCGGAGCGGCGGCATGCATTTCTGTTCGTATCGCGATCCGAATCTCGAGCGGACGATTGAGGTTTTTGATAAGACGGCGGAATTTCTCAAGACATTTGAAGTTTCGGAGCGCGAGATGTTGAAATACATAATCGGCACGGTCAGCAAGCTCGATCATCCGTTGACGCCGTCGATGAAAGGCAATGCGGCGGCGGATTTGTACATTCGCGGGATCACGCTCGACGATCGACAGAAATCGCGCGATGAAGTACTCTCGACCCGGCAGGAAACAATTCGCGGTTTGTCGGAACTCGTCAACGCTTGCATGAACTCAAATGCGCTTTGCGTCTTCGGCAATGAAGATGTTTTGCGGAAGAATAAAGATTTGTTCGGCGAGCTTGTAAATATCAATGCGTAATGCGTAATGCGTAATGCGTAATTGGAAGAACAGTTTTCGGATAGTTGAAAATCCGCCCGGATTTTTAATTTCTGCCGTTAAAAAATATTTTGGGAGATTGGCAATATGAAAGAAATTTTGTTTAAAGGCGCGGGCGTGGCGATCATTACCCCGTTTGATGACACCGGCATTAATTTTTCCGAGCTCGGCAATATCATCGATGATCAGATCAAAAATCACACGGACGCGATCATCATTACCGGCACGACCGGCGAATCGGCAACAATGACAGACGCCGAGCACAAAGCCGCAATCAAATTCGCCGTCGAGCACGTCAATCGTCGCATTCCCGTTATCGCCGGAACCGGCTCGAACGAAACGCGCTATGCGATCGAGCTGTCGACTTATGCCGAGAGCGTAGGTGCCGACGGGCTTCTGATCGTCACTCCGTATTACAACAAATGCACGCAAAACGGACTCGCCGCGCATTATGAAAAGATCGCCGATGCCGTCAACATTCCGATCATTCTTTACAACGTACCGTCGAGAACCGGCGTCGGAATCAAAATCGAAACATACGCCCGCCTGTCGAAACACCCGCGCATCGTCGGAGTGAAAGAGGCGAACGGCGATCTCACGGCGATCCTTCGGACGCGAAAGGCATGCGGCGATGAGCTCAACATCTACTCCGGCAATGACGATCAGATCATTCCGATTTTGTCGATCGGCGGGCTCGGAGTCATTTCCGTACTCTCGAATGTCGCTCCGCAGCAAACGCATGACATTTGTCAACTGTATTTCGACGGCAAAATTGAAGAGGCCGCGCGGTTGCAGATCGATTATTGCGATTTGATCGACGCGCTGTTTTGCGAAGTCAATCCGATCCCCGTCAAAACCGCAATGAACTTGCTCGGTTGGAACGCCGGAGCGTTGCGCATGCCGTTGTCTCCGATGGAGCCGAAAAATGTCGAAACACTCCGCGCGGCTCTGAAGGCACATGAATTGATTTGAGGTGATTGCATGAAAAAACGACTGATCCAATTTCTGACATTGGTAATGGTATTGGCATTTTCGACGGCATGTTTCGCCGGGCAGAAAGAAACGATCGAAGAAGGCGCGGATTTGAGAAACATCAAAAAACTGACGATCTGCCTGCCGTATTACACAAAGATGCTCGAAGGCGAGCCGACGTACGAGGAATTTCTGAAGGGGCTCGCCGAAGCATCAAAGAAAGTCAAAAACTACGAAGTGATCTCGTACAACGATCTCGCGCGGGAGATTAAAGCCGATACCGCAATCGACATTCGCCGCCTTCCGATTCCGGAGTCGAAAAAAGTCTACAAAGAATACGTCGGCAAATACGCGGACGCTTACATGTTTGTCACGCTGGCAAACAACTCGCGCGTGAACATGTTTGTGAGTGTGCATGATGCGAAGACGCATGAAATGCTCTATGACTTCCAAGTCGAAGGCGGCAAGGAAGCTTCGAGCAAAACTTTAAAATACTATCAAGATTTGGCGGCGAAATTTTACGAGGCGTTCGGCGCGGCAATTCAGACGCAAATCAAGAAATTCAGAGGCGAAGACGATGACTGATTGTCGAGCCGAAATTTCGCATGCGGAAAAATTTTTTTGACAAAACGCTTGCATTTCGGATCGACAGCGAGTATAATAACGGCGTTGTCAAAAGGCAACAAACGACTCGGGATGTAGCTCAGTTTGGTAGAGCACCGTGTTCGGGACGCGGGGGTCGTAGGTTCAAATCCTGTCATCCCGACCATCTTTTGAAATTAATATCCGATATAAAAAAACCCTCTGCCGATTGCGGAGGGTTTTTCGTTTCGGTTTGAGCGCGCTCAGCTTTTAAAGTTGCGCGATGTGGTACGAGAGGCTCCCGAGTCCGACCGAAAGGTCTTCATTGACGACGTGCATGGTCGGCGGTACGCGAAGTTTGATCGGCGCAAAATTCCAAATGCCCTTCACTTGCGTTTCGATGAGCATGTCGAGTACTTCCTGTGCTTCGGAAGCGGGCACGGTGAGAATTGCGATGTGAATGTCGCGTTCCTGCACGAGCGACTGAAGCTCGCTGATGTGCGAAACCTTGAGTCCGTTGATGGTTTTGCCGACAATGCGTTTATCGTCATCAAACAGCGCGACGAGATTGAAGCCGAGCGCAATGAAGTTTTTGTAATTCGCCAGCGCGCCGCCGAGATGACCCATGCCGATGATCGCAAAATTCCAGTGATTTTCGAGCCCGAGAATTTTGCCGATCTGTTCCCGCAAATCGGTGACGAAGTAGCCGACGCCCTTCTTGCCGAACTGTCCGAATGATGCGAGATCTTTTCTGATCTGTTCCGGCTTGATGTCGAGCCGACGTCCGAGTTCATCCGACGAGATGATCGTCTTGCCTTCAATTGCGACTGTACCCAGCGTGCGGAAGTACAGCGGCATGCGTTCGATTGTCGCTTGCGAAATTTCCGATTTTCCTGTTTTCATTTTACGAACCTTTTCTCCTTTTAACGTTCTCATTTTCGGGGAGCAACGCGATCGCTCCGCCAAGTGCACCGAGCATCCACATTAACATCGAAGTCGGAATGTTGAACAGCAGATTATCCGTCAAGCCATTCAGTGTCATTGAAACAAATGCCAGACCGATTCCGAACTTCACTCCGTCAGTCAATTGTCGATTGTCAATCTCGATGACTTCATTCAGATCGAAAAAACTGTTTTCGTCTTCGTCGACGTGCTCACTTTCAAGCGGCTCGCTCTCAACCGCCGAAGGCTCGATGCGGTTATCCTCATTTTTACTCTCAATAGCTTTGTCAGCCGTTCTTATATCTGAAATATTGCCTTCGCCGGTGTTGACGGAGTTTTTCTTTTCGAGTGAAACCTTTTTTTTGAGTGAGACTTTCGTCGGCAAGACAAGTGCTTCCTCAACCGGTTCTTCTTCCTCCGACGACGAAATCCAATCAATGAATCTGTCCGAAGCTTCGGCGACTTTGTCTTCCGCGCGTTCCGTCATTCCGACGAGTCGCTCGAGCTTCTCGTTCTCAATCAGGCAACGCGCTTTGAGTTTGTCTTTTGCTTCGATGATTTTGCGATTGATTTCAATGTCGGATATTCGCCCGATGCCCGATAAGAATTTTGCCTTCAATGCGTTGAATTTTTTGTTGGTGCCGAGTTCGAGCGACATGAACATTGTGCCGAAGAAGTACCAAAAGAATGCCATTGCTCCGATAATGCCGATTTCTGCCGCGTAATGCAGAAAAATATTGTGCGCATGGTATATCTCGACGTCCGCTCCCTTGAGATAATAATCGTAATTCGGATAGACAGATTTAAATGCGCCCCAACCGATTCCGATGAACGGATGATCGGCAATCATCGTAAGCGTACTGATCCAAATACCGATCCGAAGTCCGAATGAGCTGTCCGTTGAAGTGAAGATTGACAGCAACCGATCGACAAATGCCGCGTCATAATGCAAAATGCCGACCGTCAACAGAATGAAGAAGATCAGTATTCGCCAGTCTTGAATGATGCCGTAGATGATGAACACGAGTATGATGGTGAAGTATGCGCCGCGCGCGTAAGTCATTGCAAGACACGCGGCGAGCATCGCGATTGCGAGGATCATTGCGGCGCATGGAGTACGCCCTTTGACCTTCGCGAGAATTCCGAGCGTCAGACAGATGAACACGTCGAGATATCCGGCCAGTACGTTGGGATTTTCGAGCGTTGAGAAGACACGTTTTCGGAGCTCGGGGAATTTTTCCGGATCAACCCATTTCATGTCCGTCGTATCGACGCCGAAGACATATTGGAAGTAGCCCCAGAGGACGACGAGCAGTGCCGATGCGGCAAGGGCGGTTACGAGCTGTCGTACTTGCTTGCGGCTTCGTATGTTTTGACTGATTAAGATGTAAGTCAAGCCGTAGATGCCGACGAAGGCGCAATAATGATACAGCAACTCGAAACTCAAGCTCGTCGAAAAGAAAACGGATACGAGACTGATCAACGCGAAAAGCATTGCCGGAATGTCAAACGGAAGGCTTCGGAAGTGAAACTTTTTATCGCGTTGCAGTCGAAGAAACCAAGTGATGGTGCCGAAGAGTACGGCGGCGGCAGCAAGATTCGGCGAGAGTGCGAGGAAAAATGCTTCGGCAAGAATTGCGCGCATCGTCCATGTTTCAAGCGTTTTTACACGTCGGCGATTGACGAAGACATCTGCGCGGTTCATTGCCGTTGACACCCCATCTCACCAAAAAATCTCTGATTGCGCCAATCATGTAGAGTGAACCCGCCGCGATTCGGACGATATTTTCTTCGCCGTCGTCGAGCCAAAGATCAAATGCATCCCTGACGTTTTCGATTGAAACTGCGCGGATTGAGTGTTGACTCAATCGCTCGCAAATCAGCTTCGGCTCAGCCGAACGGGCAGAATTCGGACGTGTGACGATCACGAAGTCTTCGGTTCGGAACAGAATTTTGATCATCTCGTCGAAGTCCTTATCGCGGAGTACACCGAACATAAACCGTCGCGGTTGACTTGAAAAGCGGACGTCGAGACTTTTCCTCAACGCGCGAACACCATCGGGGTTGTGCGCTCCGTCAATTATAACAGTTTTGTTTTCAATAGTAAAGTGCTCAAAGCGAGCTTTCCATCGAGTAAGTCGAAGTGCGTCGACAATTTTTGAATGATCGAGCCGGGGATCGTTGAGCATTCGTGCGGCTTCGATTGCAAGTGCAGCGTTTTCGAGCTGAAAATCGCCGTCCAACGAGAGTTCGAGGGACTCATCGATGAAAAAATTTTCGCCGAGGATTTTGATCGGAGCGTCGAGATTTTTTGCAGTCGATCGAATGATTTTGAGCGGCTCTTCTTTCGCGCCGGTGATGAGCGGAACTCCGCGCTTGATTATGCCGGCTTTATGGCGTGCAATGCCTTCGAGCGTTCCGCCGCATTTATCGGCGTGATCGTTTCCGATGTTGGTAATGATCGAAACGACGGGCGTAATGACATTTGTCGAGTCGAGGAGTCCGCCGAGCCCGACTTCGATCACGGCGTATTCGACTTGCGCGCGCGCGAAATGATCAAACGCCATTGCCGTCAACGCCTCGAATTGCGTCGGATGCTCGCCGCCTTCGGCAATGATCGACTCGATGATTTTTTTTACGCGCGAGACTTCGTCGGCAAATTCGGCTTCGGAAATATCGACATCATTGATTTTAATCCGCTCGCAATAACTTGAAAGATGCGGCGAGGTAAACATCCCGACCGAAATTCCCGCCGTCGACAGCATTTTTGAGATCATCGCGGTCACGGAGCCCTTGCCGTTTGTTCCGGCGACGTGAATAGTCTTGTATTTCAATTGCGGGTCGCCGAGTTTTTCGAGCAGAATTCGGATACGTCCGAGCCCGGGCTTGATGCCGAAGACGTTCAGCCGTTCGAGCCAATCGATTGCTTCATCGTAATTCAATTGCGTTTCTCATTCCAATCCGTAAAGCGCAAAGAGTTCCTTGCGCCTGACACTGTCGACTGCCGCTTCTTTAACTTCTTCGGATTTGCCGTCTTTCAACAGCAGTTCAATGAGTTTTGCGAACCGGTTTTCGCCTTCGGCTTTACCTTCGACTTTACCTTCGGCTTTGCCTTCGGCTTTGCCTTCGATTCTGCCTTCGATTTTACCTTCGGCAACACCTTTTTCAAAAGCTACCGTCAAAAACGATTTCATGTTACTCACTCCTTTCTCTCGATGCACCTCAACTGCTTTCTCGAAACGGTCGTCGCCCGTGACGGCGCGCATCAAATTCAGCAGTTCTTCGACATGTTTAATCTCGTCCGAAGGAGGAATGTATTCGCCGGTCTTTCGCATTTGAACGAGATACTCCGCGAAAAATTTGAAATCACCGGTGAATTTCGCGAGCGTTTCATCCGAAAGCCACGCCACTTCTATGACATTGAGTTTGTAGTCGTTCACGAACGGCTCGAGTTGCGGCGGTACATCAAAACATTCTTTCAATCGCCGATATTTATTCCAGCGTTCTTTTATGCCGAAATACAACACCAACGTAACCACTGGAAAACGCTGTTTCGGACAGTCTTTTTTGTCGGCATTGAGTTGCGCCCGATATGCCGCGCCGTCATAGCCGAGCACGCGAAGCGGCATGTCCGCATCAATCGCCGACTGATTTTCAAAGCCGATGAATGCCACATGCAACTCGCACTTGTTCCAATACTTCGCCGTATCGCGCTCCTGCTCGTGCATTTTGCCGTCGAATTTGTAAATCGAACGCGGCAACGCCGGAGTCAGTTCTTCGGGCTTGACGAGCTTCTCGCCGTTAAACATCAGCACGTTGACAATGTCCGCAAAAACATCTTCATGATCTTCCAATTTTTTCTGAGCCGCATCTTTTTCAGCCATGCAAGTCACCTCCGATCAATCGGCAATTGCGCTCCGCCGTCCGAGCCGGGCGAGGCGCGAATGAATGTTGAACGAAGCCTGAAACGTCGGTGAAGGGGTATCAC
>CALGGX010000498.1 GCA_937916025.1 uncultured Selenomonadales bacterium | reverse complement strand
GAATGCATCGCGTCCGTCGCGATCCGCTCCACACCGACGCCTGCATTTACTCGCCCGAGATTTTGGTGATCAAATCGGATATTCAATTTCCCGCGCGACTTGATCCGAAATATTGGTTGACGGTCGACGTGTTGACTTGCGCGGCTCCGAAGCTCACCGGCATCGAGATTAAAGATGAAGAGTTGTTTGACATTCACACGCAACGCGGGCGGCATTTGATGACGATTGCGGCGCATCATGGGATTGATGTTCTGATATTGGGAGCGTTCGGTTGCGGCGCATTCAAAAATGATCCGAGGGTAGTCGCAAACGCGTACAAAAAAATTCTGCCGGAGTTCGACGGTTTTTTTGACAGGATCATCTTTGCGGTGTACTGTCCGACGACTTACGGCAGAAATTACGCGACGTTCAAAAAAATCTTAAAAGAAGAATGACGGGAGGCAAATGTCCATGCGAAAAATTTTGACGATGCTGTTGATGATTGCAATGACGTTGTTGACGGGTTGCGGCGGAGATTCGGCGAAGTCGGAGACACCGGCGGCGGAAGCGGCGAAGAATACAACATTGGTTGCGTACTTCTCCTGCACCGGCAATACGAAAACACTCGCCGAGAACGCGGCAATCGTTTTGGACGCGGACTTGTATGAGATCAAGGCGAAAGTTCCTTACACGGCGGAAGATCTCGATTGGCACAACGAACAGTCGCGCTCGACAATTGAAATGAATGATGACTCGCTCCGTCCGGAAATTGACGGCACGATCGAAAATTTTGCGCAATACAACACGGTTGTGATCGCGTATCCGATTTGGTGGCATCAAGCCCCGCGCATCATCGATACATTTGTCGAGTCGTATGATTGGAGCGGCAAGAAGGTGTTGCCGATTTGCACTTCGGGCGGTTCGGATATCGGCACCAGCGCGAGTTACATTGCAAATCTCGCAAAGAGCGGCGATTGGAAGGAAGGACATTGCTTCTTCAATCGGACTGCCGCCGGTGAAGTGCAGGAATGGGCGAAAGGAATTCAATGATTGAAGCTCGGCGCGGTGCTCGAATATTTTTTTCGGACGAGCAATTTTCGATTGATCTTTTCGACAAAGTCCGCCGCGCGTTTGAGATCGTCTTCGTCGGGATGAGTCGAGGCGCGCTCCCAACGTTCAACACTGTCGAATGAATTGTGCGGATCATCCGCGCTCGCGAGTTTTCGCTTTTCTATCAGCGCGGGATTGACGCGTCCTTGACAATCGAAAGTGCCGATAACGTCGCAACCGGCTCCGAGAAGATATGCGGCGCGCGCAAATGCCGTAACGGCATGTTCAGAGCCGGTTTCGGTGCCGTGAGTCTCGAACAGAACGACGCGCGCGTTTTGAACCGTCGGAAGAAAATTCTGCATCAACGGATCGGGACCGCCGCGTTTCAACCAATATCCGAGCGCAACAATATCGAAATTGCCGAGGTTCGGCGGATTGTCATTGACGTTGAAAAGCGTTCCGCCGGAAACCTCGGCAATTTTTTCGGCAATGCGTTTGGTATTGCCGGTCACTGAAGAATATATCACAGCCCATTTTTCCATTGCGATAACTCCGTTTCCGATCGATAATGACGATCATTTTTTTCAATATCATACTGTTATTATATCACGTTTTAAGGAGAAATACTTATGAAAGCAATGCTGATCAACGGGAGCCCGCGTCGGAATTGGAATACGTATCAATTGCTCGATTCGGCGCGAAAGGGCGCGGTATCCGCCGGAGCAGAGGCGGAAATCATTCATCTGTTTTCGATGGAGTACACGGGCTGCAGGAGCTGTTTCGCGTGCAAGATCAAAAATGCGAAGACGCACGGCGTTTGCGCAATTCACGACAATTTGCGTCCGCTTCTCGAAAAATGCCGCGCGGCGGATGTGATCATCTGCGGCAGTCCGGTATATTACGGATATCCGACGGGGCAGTTGCGCTCGTTTGTGGAGCGGCTGTTGTTTCCGCTCGACACTTACATGGTCGACGGCGAAGGTCGGCGCGTCAAAATTCTCGATAAAATCATTCCCTCCGGCATGATTTTTACGATGAACTGCCCCGAGTGGTACATGGAAGAAGTCAAATATCCGACGTTGCTCGGCTTCACGGGCGAGGAACTCGGGCGATTGCTCGGATATAACGAAGTGCTTTATTCCTGCGACACGTATCAATTCAACGATTATTCGCGATATGAAATCAATATGTTTGACGAGACGAAAAAACGCGAGCATCGGGAGAAGCAATTTCCGATCGATCTCGAGCGCGCGCATGAACTCGGGCGGCGGTTGGTCGAGAAGGCGATCAACGAAGGAAAAAGTTCCGACTTCGGCATTGATTCCAAACAATGATCAGCGAAACGACGGAGTAAGTCATGCCGCCGAGGATTACGGTTGCGATTCCGATGTGGTCGATGAAGAGACCGCAAAACGCGGTTGCCGACATGGTACCGACGTTCGCTGCCGTCAAAAACAAACCGTTGGCAAAATCCGGAGCTTCCGGTGCGGCATGCGAGAGCCAATATTGATTGATGTTGGCATTGATGCCGCCGAGCAAACCCCATATGATTGTCAGGATCGACATCGACCAAACGGCTTCACTGCCGCCGGTGCAGAGGATCGCATAGACGATCATCAGCGCAATCGGAAATGCTTTGACGGTTGCAATCGGCTTGACGGTCAACAGCCCGCCCGCGATCATACTGCCGAAAATGTTGCAGAGACCGTAAGTAAACAGCAGAATTGAAACGACGGTCGGCGCGGCAAGTGTCACGTCTGAAAGATACGCGGCGAGATAATTGAAACAGCCGAATACGGAGCCGTTGAGGAAAATGACGGCGAAGATCGAAGCCCAAACCATTGGACGGCGAAGGACTCCGATTTGCGCACCGTAACTCAACGGCTTCGTATTTTTGATTTGCGGAATGTAAATGACGGTGGCAACGAGCGCGGCGGCGGTAACAAGCGCGAAGAAGGCGAATGCCGTTTCGAGATTGATCGTCTCGGCGAGAAAATTGCTGATTGGAACGCCGATGACCATGCCCGCGCTTACGCCGATATTGATCTTGGCGACTTCCTTCGGCGCATTTTTGCCTCCGAGTTCGGCGGCGATCGAAAATGCCATTGCGCAGTACACGGGATGGAAGATCGACGGGATGACGCGGAGCATGAGAAGCGTATCGAACTCCGTTGTAAAAATCGACGCGGCGTTGCACACGGTGAACAAGCCGAGCACAAAGATCATCAGCGGCTTCCTCGGCAGTCGGGAGCAGAAAAGCGGCATGGTCGGACCGGCAATTCCGACGCCGAGTGCAAAAAGACTGATCAGAAGACTTGCTGTGACGATGTCGACGCCGTAATTTTTTGCGACGTACGGCAAGATTCCGATCACGCCCATTTCGGTGTTTAAAATGCCGAACGTGCCGACGACCAAAATCCAAATCAATAAATTGTTTCGATTCATGTTGATTGCTCCTTTCGATTGCTGATATAATTTCAGTCGATTGCAGAAAAAGATCAATCTCTAAAATCGGATGGAGAAGGTGAAATGAATGGACTCAAAACCGAAAGGCGGATTTATGCGCGAGTCGATCATCGGCAGTGTCATAGTGCTGATCATACTCGTCAGCGGCACGTTTTGGAACGGCAGGAGCGTCAGTGATGACACGGAAAATGCGGTGCATGAGGTCAGCATGTTGTATCTCGACGAGTTGGCAAGCCGACGAGAACAGGTTGTTGCGACGACACTCGAAGACTACATCGACAATATGAACATCGCGCTCGGATTGATACAGAAAGAAAATCTGGTAAGCGTAGAAGCATTGCAAGCGTATCAGACGCGAATGAAGCAACTGTACGGTTTGGATAAATTCGCCTTCGTCGATACGAACGGTTTGATATACACGGCGAACGGCACCCGAACGGATATTGCGCTTTACAATTTTGATTACAACACGATCAGCGGTCCGGAAATTTCGCTTAAGAACATTACGAACAACAACAAAAAGATCATCGTGGCGATGCCGGTCGATCGACTTGCGATTGCCGGGCAGACTCTCGTTGCCTGTTTCATGGAACTGGATATGAACAAATTGCTGGCGAGTGTATCTCTGCAATCGAATTCAAACGGCTCGACGTT
>CALGGX010000497.1 GCA_937916025.1 uncultured Selenomonadales bacterium | reverse complement strand
CAAACAGCGATGATCACCTCAAGGAGCGCAACCCTGAGCTGATCATCGCTGTTTGCGGGTGCATGGTTTCGCAGGAGCACCGCGTGCAGGAGATCAAGCGGGCGTACCCTTACGTGGATTTCTTGTTTGGCACCGGCGTGCTGCATCGGTTTCCGTCCTTGCTTCTGGAGCATCTGCAAACCGGAAAACGGCTTTTCTGTCCCGAAGTGACCGGAGAGAAGATCGAAGAAGAGATCATTGCCGCGCGCTACGATTTTATAGATCAGGTAATGGCATCCGCCGTCATAACGAAAAATGTCGGCGCGACTCTCACGGATAAGCTCGATCGGTGGCTCGCAAACGGCGCAACTTCGCTCGTGATCATGATTGCGCTGTTTTACCTGCTGTTTCAATTCACTTTCAATTGGGTCGGGCAACCGCTCGCTGACGCGCTCGGCGATTTTCTGACGGGAGATTTCGCGGATTGGGCGCGCGAGGCAATGGAAGCGGCGGGCGTTGCCGGGTGGATGCAATCGCTGGTCGCGGACGGCATCATCAACGGCGTCGGCAGTGTGCTCTCGTTTGTGCCGCTCATCTTCACGCTGTTTTTCTGTCTGAGTTTCCTCGACGGTACGGGCTATATGGCGCGCGTGGCGTTCGTCATGGATCCGATCATGCGCCGCGCGGGGCTGAGCGGCAAGGGCATTATGCCGTTGATCATGGGCTTCGGTTGCGGCGTGCCGGCGATCATGGGCGCGCGTGCGCTCGATACCAACAAAGACAGAATGATCTCGATTTTGATCACGCCGTTCTTGACATGCAACGCGAAGGTTCCGATCATGGCATTATTCGCCGTGATGTTTTTCCCCGACGAGGCGGCGAATATCGTCTTCGCGATGTATTTCGTCGGACTCGCCGTCGCGATCATTGCGGCAAAAGTTCTCGGCGCGACCGTCTTCAAAGCCGAAGAGTCGTCTTTCCTGCTCGAACTGCCGCCCTATCGTCTGCCGGACATGAAAACCGTCCTGCTCGAAACGTGGGATAAAGGCAAGGGTTATCTCGTCAAGGCAGGTACGATCATCTTTGCAATGTCTGTAATGATCTGGTTCCTGTCGAGTTTCAACTCCGACGGCATGACCGATGAGATGTCCGACAGTTATCTCGCGTCAATCGGCAATGCAACATCGACGCTGTTCGCTCTGCATGGATTTGATACGTGGGAGGCGGGCGCGGCGGTCGTCACGGGCGTGCTTGCGAAGGAAGCGGTTGTTTCGACTATGGGAATTCTCTACGGCATCGACGACGTTTCGACGGAAGATGAAGACATCGAAGATTCGGCGTCGCTGATGCTCGGCACGACTATGGCAACTTCATTCACTCCGGCGGCGGCATTGGCTTTTATGATCTTCACGCAATTGTATTCGCCTTGCGTCACCGCTCTCGGCACCATCAAAAAAGAAACTCATTCATGGAAATGGATGGGCTTCGCATTTGCTTACACTTGCGCGGTCGCGTGGGTTGTCTCGCTGATTGTATATCAAATCGCGCGGGTTTTGCTGTGATTGGAGTTGATTGAAATGCTTGCAACTGTTGTGCTCGGCATTGTAATTGCGTTTTTCTTCGGATTGGGTTTGCGGACGATTTACAACAATTTCTTCAAAGGCGAGGCGGAATGTTGCAAATCAAATTGCGGAGGACATTGCGCCTGCTGTCATTCGCATAAAGACTGCTCCGCGCGGACGTAAAAAAATCAGCCGTCGTATTGCGGAGAGCATTGCGCATGCTGTCATTCTCATAAAGACTGCTCCGCGCGGACTTTAAAAATCAGCCGTCGAATTACTTAAAAAAATCAGCCGTCGTATTGCTCGGCGGCTTTTTTTTTCGATCAGCGTTTGATCCAGCCGAACGAGTCAAAACTCTGTCGATATTCAATGCGCTCGTAAAACGCCTTCATCGTATTCGCCTGCTGAAAGATCGGCACGCGTTCGAGCGCATACATATTGCTGCCGCGATCGACGTTGCCGTATTTGATCGTGTAAGCGGCTTTGTAGCCGACATCTTGCGCGATGCTCGCAATATGCAGATTGTAAGTGCCCGTCGGATACGCCAAAAAATCTACCGAATGCCCGAGTTGCTCCTCGAGCATCTGTTTCGACTCAAGCAGTTCCGAGCGAATTTCGTCGTCCGGCAACTCCTCCAGCGCGCGATGATTCAGCGTATGCGATTGTATGTCGATGCCGCCCTGCGCCATTTCTCGCAATTGATCCCAATTCAGATAGCCGTAATTGACTCCGGTAAACGCCGGGACCACGAAGATCGTCGCCTTCAAGCCGTATTTCTGAAGTATCGGAAATGCGTTGGTGTAATTGTCGACATAACCGTCGTCGAATGTGATAAGCACGGGCTTCTCGGGCAGGGCGGCAACGCCGCTCAAGCCGTCGTAGAGTTCTTGCGTCGAGATCGAAACGTAGCCGCTGTTGACGAGATACGCCATCTGCTCGTCGAAAAATTTGACCGGCATCGTCAGCGGATTGAAACTCGTCCCGACCTGATGATAATTCAGCACGAGGACTTTTGCGCCGTTGGCAATTTGATCGACCGTCTCGCTCGGCACCTCCGCGCGGATTTTTATCGCCGAAGACGCTCCGAGCACAATCAAAACCGTCGAGAGGATCAGCAAACACTTCTTCATGATCAATCACTCGGACGCTCGCCGGTCTTGCCGGTGAATTTGTGATACGCGCCGCCCTTCCGACGATTGACCAGCTCGGCAAACAATTCTTCAGGATTGATCCCGTGCCACGCCAGCAAGACCAAGCAGTGATACCACAAATCGCCCATTTCGTAGATGATTTGATCCTTCGTGTGGTTTTTCGACGCAATGATCGTTTCGACCGATTCCTCTCCGAGCTTTTTGAGAATCTTATCGTGCCCCTTGTCGAAGAGATAATTCGTATACGAGCCTTCGATCGGATGGCGT
>CALGGX010000496.1 GCA_937916025.1 uncultured Selenomonadales bacterium | reverse complement strand
AGCCCCCACGGCCACCCCAGCCCCCACGGCCACCCCGGCGCCCACCGAGCCTCCGGTGGTGCTGCCCCCGGAGCCGGCTATGGAGGGGATGCTGTTCTCCCTGTCGTCGGAGCAGATCGAGTTCAAGGGGGTGCTGACCCCCGCGGCGGGAGACGACCACGTTTTCGACCTGGAGATGGAGGACTTCCGGCTGGTGTTCCTGGAGGAAGACGGGAGCATCGCGGAGGAGCGGGCCATGAGCGCTCTGCCGGAGCTGACCTATGACGAGATCTCCGGGTGGACGGCCTACTACCTGGGGCCGGCGGATACCCTGACGGACACGGAGGAGCCCCTGGCCTTCCGGGCGGAGCTGACCCTGCGGGACAAGACCACGGACCACGCCTATCAGGTGGTGACCAACCAGGTGACCCCCAGCAGGGCGGCGTACCCCCTGGGAGACCGGCAGATCAGGATCACGGTGTATGACGGGACCTTGAATTCGGGCTCCGACTACAGCCCGGTGGTGCTCCAGAGCTTCGAGGGCAACGAGCTGACCTTTACGGGCATGGCGTTGGGCGCGCCTTCAGCCCAGAGCGGGTACGACTTCAAGGGCTTTGTGATCCACACGGGCAACAGCGCCATTCGCCCGGAGGACGAGCCTCCCCAGACGGAGAAGGTCATCCTCTTCGTGGGAGACCTGCTGCTGCCGGAGCACGTGGAGCAGGTGCCCATCGCCTCGGACGGGGTGCGGTACGTGGACCTGTACCCGGCGTGGCTGAGTACCCAGGAGCCCGCGGACGACAACGTGCTGGTGCTGGAGGACGGCATGGGCGGCTCCGTGGCCTACGACGCGTACTCGCCCCTGTTCTCGGAGGGATTCATCTACCTGGCGGTGTACCCGGTGCCGGAGCGCCCGGGGTATACCTTCCAGGGGTGGTACAACGCCAAGGGCGAGAAGGTGGAGGCGCTCCAGTGCTTTATGGACTTCTACGAGCCCCTGACCTATGACGCCAACGGCAACGTGGTGGACTGCGACTGGAACAAGCCGGTGGAGGTCCACCTGACGGCACAGTGGAAAAAAGACGGCCCCTGAGGGCGTGAAACGGGAAACGGCAGCTGTGAGGCTGCCGTTTTTCCATAGGGCGGGGCATCTTGAAAAGTGCACTCCCAGCGGGTATAATGGCAGTACATGCAAAGAGAGAGGAGGAGAGGACCGTGGCGGGGAAGACCAAGTGGGCGCTGGGGCTCACCGGGCTGCTGACGGCGTATATGTTCCTGTACACCACCAGCCTGTGGCTGGCGGGCCGGGACGGGGCCCAGGCTCTTTCCCCGGGGCAGCAGGAGCTGTTCTATGACCTGCGGCAGCTGCTGGCTGCGGCGGGGTTCCTCTCCTTTGGGCTGCTGGGCCGGCTGGCTCGGGAGGACCGGGGCCGCCGGGTGCTGGCAGGATTTTTCCTGGCGGGGTACGGCGCGGGGATGGTCCCCCTGCTGGCGGGGGCGGACGCCGGACTCACCCAGGCGTTCTCCGGGGCGGCGGTGTTCTGCCTGGGAGGCCTGGGGGGCCTGGTCTACTGGAAGATGGCCCTGTCCCTGGCGGGCAGCGGCGTCATGGGCCTGGTGATGGGCCTGGCCTGCGGGGCGGCCTACGGGCTGCAGTTCCTGTGCCAGCTGGGGGAGGGGACGGCTCTCCTGCCGGCGGCGCTGGCGGCTGCCTGGGGGGTCGTGGCGGTGCTGCTGATGCGCCGTCCCCGGCCGGAGGCCCGGGAAGAGGCTCAGGGAGCTGCCCCGGAGAAGACGGGCAGGACCGCCTTGGTCAGCGCGGTGGTGATCACCCTGGGGCTGCTGGTGCTGGACATGCTGCTGGACAGCCAGCTGGCCCGGCTGCAGAGCGCCGCGGGGGCGGCGATCTCCCAGCTGCCCCGGCTGCTGCTGATCCCCGGGAGCTTGCTCTTCGGGCTGGCGGCGGACCGGAAGCAGGGACGGTACCTGCCCCTGGCGGTGCTGTGCGCCATGCTGGTGACGCTGCTGATCCCCACGCTGCTGGGGTCCGCGGAGAGCTTCCAGCTCAACCAGTGTCTGTTCTACGTCGGGGTGGCGGCTACCCTCTCCTACTACAACCTGACCTTCTGGCGGCTGGCCCCGGGGACGGCCCGGCCGGAGCTGTGGGCCTCCATGGGCCGGGTGCTGGACGGCGCCCTGGGCGGCCTGCTGGGGCTGGCGCATTTCTCCGGGCTGCCGGCAGGAGCGGTGCTGGTCATCGACCTGGCGGGCCTGGGGGTGGTGATCCTCACCTCCCTGGGCACCTGGGGCCTGCCCCAGATGGTGCAGAAGTTCTACGCCATCAAGAGCGAGGACGCTGTTCAGAAGGGCACGGTCATCTCCACGCTCTTCGCGTTCGTGGTGGCCGGCGGCTGTTACTTCCTCGGCGGCTTCGGGCGTCTCTTTTCAGATCAGATCGACATCGCCGCAAACGGCTTCGACTCCATCATCCCGACCATGCTCTCGGGATTGTCGGCAGGTATGATCGCCATGATTGTCATTTTAGTACTCTCGGCATCGATGTCAACACTCTCGTCACTGGTTATCGCCTCGAGCTCGACGCTCGCCATCGATCTCATCAAAGACAATTTCGCGCCGAACATGTCCGAAGCCAAGCAAGTTCTCTTAATGCGGGTTTTGATCGTCGTTTTCATTGCAATTTCCGCCGTACTCGCGCTCATTCAATACAAGAGCTCCGTCAACTTCATCGCGCAGATGATGGGCATTTCGTGGGGCGCAATGGCCGGCGCATTCCTCGCGCCTTTCATGTATTCGCTCTACTCGAAAAAAATTACGACCGTTTCCTGCTGGATTTGCTTCGGCTTCAGCGTGCCTTTGATGATCGCAAACATGTTCGTGCGTCCGCTGTTCCCGCCGATCATGCAATCGCCGATCAATGCCGGTGCGATCGCCATGATTGCCGGAATGTTGATCGTCCCGATCGTCAGTGCCTTGACCGAACCGCCCGAGCAAAAACTCGTCGACGAAGCCTTCAGATGCTATGAAAAAGAAACGACCGTGCCGCAATACGTCGCGCTCGGCAAAAAATGATGAATGACTCGCAACGCTTGAATGCGATCAAACAATTCGTCGCCGATTGGAACGGGCGCGGCAAGGAAAAATCCGATGCGCATCTCTTTTGGCTCGATCTCTTGACCGCGCTCGGAATGAAAAATCCCACGCAAGCCGTCGAGTTCGAGAAATCGATCGAAATTGAAGAGCATATATGTTTCATCGACGTGTTCATGCCGTCGACCAAAGTTTTGATCGAGCAGAAGTCGCGCGGCATCGATCTCGATAAACCCGCGCGGCAGTCCGGCGATAAATTCCTTACGCCGTTCGAGCAGGCAAAGCGTTATGCCGATGCGCTCCCGCGTTCGCAACAGCCGCGTTGGATCGTAACTTGCAATTTCGACGAATTCAGAGTATATGACATCGATCGACTGCCGATGTTTATCACCGATCGCCCCGTCGAGCCGCAGATCATCAAGTTCAAACATCTCGTGCAGGAATATCGACGGCTGATGTTCCTCGTCGATCCGAACGACGAAAACATTGCCGAGATCGGGCTCAATAAAGACGCCGTCGAGATCATTGCCGTCATTCGCAAGGGCTTCGCCAAGAAAATGCTCGCGCCGCGTCGCTTCAAAGACGACGAAGACCCCGTTCAACATCTCAATCCCGAACAGCGCGATATTCTCAATAAGTTTTGCATCCGACTCGTCTTTTGCCTTTATGCCGAGGACGCCGCGCTCTTTAAGCCCAATCAATTCGTCGATTATCTGTCGAATGCCGCCGATTATTCCCGCGCGCTTGCCGATCTTTTCAAAGTACTTGACACTCCGAAAAAGCAACGTCCGCGCGAACTGCCTGCCGTTCTCCGCGCTTTCGAGTACGTCAACGGCGGGCTTTTTGCCGACGACTCGCTCGTCCTTCCGCCTTTCGACAAAACCGTTTCCGACGGCATCACTCTCAACGCGCGCAATGTTCCCGACAAGCGCGATCAAAAATTCAATTGGTTTGCGATCAATCCGACCATCTTCGGCGCGCTTTTCGAGTCCGATCTCAATCGCGCCGTCCGTCGAAAGGGCGGCATGCATTACACTTCCGTCGAAAATATTCATCGCGTGATCAAGCCGTTGTTTCTCGATGCGCTCCACGATGAGTTTGATAAAATTCGCAGTATGAAGAATCAGCAACGTCGCCGCGCGCTTCTGAAATTTCAAGACAAACTCGCGTCGCTGACATTTCTCGATCCCGCGTGCGGCTCCGGCAATTTCTTGACCGAGACTTACATTCAACTGCGCATGCTCGAGAATGATGTTCTCCGAGAACTGTTGAATTTCAAGACACTCGAAACCGTTTGCACCATCAAAGTGACGATCGATCAATTCTACGGCATTGAGATCAACGACTTTGCATGCGCGATTGCGCAAACCGCCATGTGGATTTCCGAGAGTAAGATGTATTACGACACCGACGTCGGCATTCGAGAAAAGATCAAACCTCTGCCGCTCAAACATTCCGCGCGGATCGTTTGCGACAATGCGCTCCGTCTCGATTGGAAAAAAATCGTGCCCGACGGCGTCGATTACATTATCGGCAATCCGCCCTTCGTCGGATATTCGTTCCAATCGAAAGAGCAGAAAAACGATCTGCTCGCCGCCACGCATCTCAACAACAAGAAACTCGATTACGTCACCGGGTGGTTTTACAAAGCCGCCGAATTCATGCTCGGGACGCAAACGCGCGCCGCGCTCGTCTCGACCAACTCGATCGTTCAGGGCGAGCAGACTGCCGCCGTGTGGAAGAAACTCTTCGAGACGATTCACATCGACTTCGCGTATCGCACATTCAAGTGGACGAGCGAGTCGGAAATGCAGGCGGCGGTGCACTGTGTGATTGTCGGTTTCAGTCATGCGCCGAACGATCGTCCGAAGCTCATCTTCGACGGCGATCGGAAAATCATCGCGCAAAACATCAATGCGTATCTCATCGACGGCGCGGACGTGTTCATCGAAAGTCGATCGAAGCCGCTGTGTGATGTGCCGGAGATGATCGGCGGCAATCGTCTCGCCGATGGCGGCAATTTGATCATCGAGGCAAACGAGTATGACGACTTCATTCGTCGAGAACCGCGCGCGAAGAAATTCATTCGCCGATTGATCGGTGCCGAGGAGTTCCTGAAAGACAAACCGCGATACTGTCTGTGGTTGAAAGACGCAACGACGGACGAGTTGAAATTGCCGCTGATTGCCGAGCGTGTCGAAGCATGTCGTCTCGATCGATTGAGCGGCGCGGCTGATCGACAAAAATTGGCGGCGACTCCGCATCTGTTTCGTGAACAACTCAATCCGTCGAAGTGTCTCGTCATCCCGAACATTACGTCGGAGCGACGCCGTTTCATTCCAATGCGATTTATCGACGACAACGTGATTTGCAGCAATCGGCTGTTTCTCATTCCCGACGCGGAGTTGTTTCACTTCGGCGTTTTAACCTCCCTCGTGCATATGGCATGGATGCGCGTGACTGCCGGGCGATTGGAGATCGATTACAGCTATTCAAAAACGATCGTCTACAATAACTTCCCGTGGTGCGATGCATCGGCAAAAGCGCGGCAACACATCAGACGAACGGCTAAGCGCATTCTCGAGGTGCGCGGGCGATATCCCGAGCGATCACTGGCGTCGCTGTATGACGAGGCGACGATGCCTGACGACTTACGCGCGGCGCATGTCGAAAACGATCGTGCAGTGATGGCGGCGTACGAATTTTCGGAGTCGCTGTCGGAGGCGGAGATCGTCTCGCGGCTGATGGTTATGTATCAACACTTGACAAGGCAGGCGGCGACTGATAAATTTGCAATTAAAAGAGGCAACCGATGATTTGCACCGTCGGCAACCTCAAAATATTGGATACTTTGACGGCTTCTCGGGATGAGCCGGTTTGGAGGTTCTTCGTTCGTGCGCTTGATTATTTCAGCGCGCTCCGGAGCGTGGCGAGGAACGTTCCGACTTGCAGCCGGAAGTTCCAATCGATATTCGCCCGTCTGATCTTACGATATTTCAATAAAAAGCCGAGTGATCGATACGGGCTCGGCTTCCTCAAAGTCGTCCGTGGGACGCGATTTGCAAAAGCCGGATTAACCGTTCATTAAACCGGCTCGGAGCCCGTTTACTTCAAGATGAGCTCGCAGATGGCGACGAGGAGATGCCCTGCGGCGATGCCGATCATGGATTTCTTGTACCAACATTTTTTCAGCCGATAGCGGCTTTTTTCTTTGCGCGCGAAAAATTTTATGACGCTGCGCGGAATTTACAGAGCTTACTCGATTGATGGAGATGTATCAACACTTGACAAGGCAAGCGGCGACTGATAAAATTTCTTTCGGAAACAATCAAAGCTAATAGAAATAAGAAAGACGACGATCGAACCGGATCCGACTTCTACTCACCGCGATAAGAAAAACCGGTGCGGTTGAGCGGCAAGCCGATTAATTCGGGGTTAACCGGCTTACCACGCGCTCAGCCCAAAATCCAATCAAGGACTTCACGTGCGATGTCCCACGCCCAACGGGCTACGGTGACAAAGAAGTTGTATTTGTTATAGTCACGCTTCATGGGATCACCTCCCTTCTGCGGGAGGAAGCCGGCTTCGATCGCCGTCGTTAAACATTTTAGCACGGCGTTTAACGCTTGTCTACATTTTTTTTTCAGCCAATCATGGTCTATTTTTTTTGCAATAAAAACTATTCCGCCGCGCGGAGTCTGAAAAAAATGCCCGGCGGTTCAGCGTACGTCTTCTCCGTACTTCGCTTTGATGGCTGCTTTGTGCTTATACATTTCGTCGTCGGCGGTTTTGGTTACGTCGGCAAAATCCATGCCCGGCTTGTAAATGCCGAGCCCGCGCGCCACGGAAATATTAATCGTATCGCCCGCCGCCTCGAAACTCGCCGCCGCCGTCCGCTCGTCGAAAAGCCGAAGAAGTGCTTCGCGGTTTTCATAATCCTTGCCTTCCAAAATCGCCGCAAATTCGTCGCCGCCGATTCTGTAGACGAAGCTGTTCTCGAAAACATTGCTTATGATCTCGCCGGCGCGTCGGATCAGCTCGTTGCCCGCACCATGTCCGTACTTGTCATTGACTTTCTTCAAAAAATTCGCATCGAAAATGATAACGCCGAAAACAATGCCTTCGGGATTCGACAGCCGTTGCTTTTCGAGCTCCGTGCGTTTCGCCATGTAAGCCGCCGCATTTCGCAGACCCGTCAATTTGTCGCGATAAACGTAAATCTCGAGCTTCGCCGCCATCTCGCGAATGCTCTGAACCATCAGCCCCAACTCGTTGCCGGATTCATACGAAATCGTCACGTTGAGATCGCCGGAGGCAATACGCTTCGCCGCGTCCGTCATGCCCGCCAACGGACGAATCGCCTTCGAGGCAAACGAAATGCTCCCGATCGAGATCAGCATTGCCACGAGGAAAATCGCCGCCAACGTATTCATGAAAATTCGATTGCGCTCGTCATGTACTCTGCTCATCGGAATGGCAATGCCCAACCACATTCCGTTCGTCAAATACAATTCGATCTCTTGAAAATCCGGATTGGGTTGAAACACGGCTCCCTGCGGCTGATCCTTGTGATAGAGCACGATGTTGTTTCGGCTCATAACATAAACGTAGCCGTAATCGTAAATGGACATGCGGCGCAATTCCTGAATGATGAAGTTGAAATCGATGTCCATGCCGATGATGCCGATGAATTTTCCTTCGACGAAAAGCGGCGCGACGTAGGATATGACATAGTTTTTTGCGGTCGGATCGATGTAGGGTTCAATCCACGTCGCGGATTTGGTTTTGAGCGGAACGTAATACCAACCGACATTTTTCGAGTCGAAGGGCGAATACAGCGACAGATCGATCGGGTCTCGTTTTACGAAAGGCGGAAGTGCGCCTTCCCAACGAACATCTTCTCGAACCATCGAAAAGCCGCCCTTGGAACCGGCGATCTCGGGAGCCAATCGGAGATAATACGCAACACTGCCGTCCGTGCTCAAGGCAATGTCATTGAGCCGTTTGGACATGTCGGCAAGATAAGTTTCGCGATATTGCGCGTCGTTTGCAAAGCGATCGTAACTTTCGACGGCTTGAACCGCCTGACGTTTCATACCGTTTACGGCTTGACGGACGCAAAAGAAGGTACGATCCAATCTCTCGCGGCAGATGACGCTCATTGCATGCAAAGAGTCGTCGGCATTGGATTTGGCGAAATTAATTGCGGCAACGGAGATGCTCACACCCAAAACCGTAGACGAAACAAACACCGCAATTGCCACGAGAAAGACAATTTCCATCATGATCGAGCGTCGATAACTCAGCAGCATGTAAGTGATCATGACGAGATACAAATCCGCCATCGCAATACATTCGACGGTAAATCGCAACCACACGGCAAGATGATCCATGCCGTAGATGTGAAACACGTCAAGGTAAGCGACCGCCGCCGGAAACAAAAAGTAGCTGCGCATTGCCAAAGTCAATGAGCGATGTTCTTCGGGCGTGAGCGGATCTTCTTCTTCGACGGACGGAACATCGCCGTTGTCTTTTGCGTATTCAAATTCGTATTGCTTGCCGACGGCGTAGAAAAACCATACGATGTCGATAAAGATTGCCCACCCCGAATCGTTTGCGAAACAGGCGAGCGCGTACGTCATGAGCACGGTCGTTCGGCGCAATTCGAGTGCCGTCGAAAACGCTTCCAACTCCGCCGCCGAAGCCGTCAACGTTCGGAATAATGCCGTCGCGAGAAACGTCAGGCACAACACCGCGAGGAATTTTTTGAGCGTTTGCACTTTCAACGACGGAGTTTTTCTTTGCGAGCCGAACTTCAATTTATTCCAGAGCAGGCATGGCAACCAACCCGCCAACAAAATCCAAGCCTCGCGTCCGAAGGCAAGAAGCAATTCGACGATGTCCGGCGAGCCGAAAAGAAATTCCTTAAGCTCCGGCAAAGTCAACAGCCCGCCGACATATGCGCCTGCCGCCGATACCGGACCCCACATCAAACCCAAAACGGGCGGCAGAAATGCGGCGAATTTGATCGTTTGCGAGGGAATGACCAACAACGCGCCCGCGCATGTCGAGACAAACCAATACAGAAATGCCGACAAGCAAAATCGATACAGACTTCGTCTCATTCGTCGGCACCTCCGTCAATATTTTTTTCCATGTCGATGCGGAAGGCTTTGCACGCTTCTTCGCCGTACTTCTCTTTGAGTTGTTCGCGAAAAGGTTGCACGCGAGCTTTGAATGCTTTCAACTGCTTGTGATTGAGCTCGATGATTTCCAAACCATCCTCCGCAAACCGGTTGCGAATTGCTTTTTCTTCAGCCTCGAGATAATCGCGACTCCACTCGCATGCCTCTCGCATTTTCTCGCGGAGCAGTTGTTGAGTTTTCGGCTCCAAATCTTCAAAAGTCTTTTGATTGGCAAAGAACAAATAATTCTCGTAGAGATAATTCCACACGGTCATGTATTTCTGAATTTCGTTCAACCGTCCGGAACGCATGAGGAAAAAACCGTTTTCCTGCCCTTCGATGACGCCCTGTCGAATGGCAATGTTGAGCTCGCTCCAGCCGAGCGGAACCGGTTCCGCGCCCAACGCCGTAAAAAATCGCCGATATACTTCGCCGCCGAGCACGCGGATTTTCATCCCTTGAATGTCTTCGGGCGTCCGGATCGGATTTCGATTGCTTGTCAATTGACGCATGGCGTTGTGTGTCGAGCCGAGATAAACCAGTCCGTATTCGGCAAGAATTTTTTCGTAATACTTACCGCCCGTCGAGTCGATGATGCGCCGAGCTTCCCGATAATCGGAAAAAGACCACGGAATGGTTGCCACTTCCAAACGCGGATCGAGCAAGGACATTGTGCCGGACACGTAAGCTCCCATGTCGACGGCACCTTCAGTCAAAGACCTTACCGCTTCGTTGGTGTTGCCGCCCGTCAACTCGTCATTCGGATAAACTTCGATGTGCACATTTCCGCCGGAGGCTTCCGAAACCAATTCCGAAAAACGTCGCGCCGTCAGAATTTCGATGCCGGCTTCCGTGCCGTT
>CALGGX010000495.1 GCA_937916025.1 uncultured Selenomonadales bacterium | reverse complement strand
GATGCGATCATCATGGCGATCAATCGCGGCACCGGCTACATTCTTCTCGACGAACGGCAGCGCGTGATCACCAACATTCGATTCAAACATCTCATTCTGCCTGAGACTCAGACGTTGAGTTTGGCATATCGCTCCGAGCTCGACCGTCGCTCGACGCTCGACGCAATATCGATTCTTACGAATGATTTTGACCGAGTTATGCGGCAATTGAATGTTTGAAATGCAAACTCGGCATTGTACAATTGCCGCTGATGCTGATATATTTTGATCATCAAACGCGAGGAGATGATCGGAATGAAACGGTTGAAGAAAATGGCGGCGGCGATCTGTTGCGGGCTTGCGCTCGGGCTGTCGTTCAATGCGGCGACGACTTACGCGGCGACTCAATCAACGGCTCAAGAGGGCACGACTCTCAATTTGAAGCGCAGCTGCCTCATCTTGAATTTGACGGATCAGAATGATCTTCCGGCAATGGATCGGTGGCTGTTCAAAGAACATGCAATCGACACGGTCAGCATCAACGGCTCGATTCTGTCGGGCTATGCAACGTATCGCGCCCTGCCGATTCCGCGCGGAGGCGAGAAGTACGGCGCATATAATTGGCGAATGACGGAGCATCACTGGCTGACGGATCCGTTTTCGATGGACAACGAGCTCAATCAAGGCACGGGCTATACCGAGATTTGGTCGAAGGATTACAATCGAATGATCGGCAATCCCGAGCACTCCGACAAGCGCGCGGATTGGTCACAACAGGCAAATCCGAATGCGCACTCGCCGGCGTTCGTGTTTACCAATCGACGCATTGATGACGACTTCAAAGGCAATCAGATCACAGTCAATGACGAGCCGTTTTTCCGCTTCGTGATCGCGATGAAATATCCCGACGGCGTTTCGCAAGACGATGGCGAGAAGTGGTTTTACGAGTCGTTCATTCCCGCAATGCAACGGCAGAAAGAACTGTTGCGCGGTTTTTCATACAAGGGGATCGAACCGCACGTAACGCCGTTCAATCGGATTGTCGAGCTGTGGTATCGCGACTCGAATGCTTGGATTAGAAATTGGGTTGACGGCAAGCCCGACATCAAAGCTCCGTCGTGGGCGGCGAGCGGGCAGAACGGAATGTATCTCACGCCGTATAAAGACATGGTTTGCATCTTCCTCGAGGAAGCCCCCGAGCGCGATTTTCTCAAGCAAGGCACGGCATATTACACCGACAATTGATCGAGGGCTCCTGCTTCGGCGATCGAAAAAATGATTGACGTACGGCGGCAATGTGATACAATTGAAGAAAAAGATATTGGGAGTGGCAGTCGATGAAGTACGTTTGCAATGTGTGCGGATACGAATACGACGAAGAAGTCGGCGATCCCGACAACGGCATCGAGCCGGGCACGAAATTCGAGGATTTGCCGGACGATTGGGTTTGCCCGCTGTGCGGCGTCGGCAAAGAAGATTTTTCCGAGGCGTGAAAATTTTTGTGGCAATTTATCATTCGGCGTGATACAATAATTGCAGTGAATGATTCTGTTTCAGACAGAGGAGGAATTTTTTGATGAAAGTTACAATCGTTGGAGCAGGCAATGTCGGAGCAACAGTCGCGAACGTCATCGCGACGAAGGGCTTTGCAAGCGAAGTGGTTCTGATCGACATCAAAGAAGGCGTGTCGGAAGGCAAGGCAATGGACATCATGCAGACCGCACAGCTTCTCAATTTCGATACGACAGTCACCGGTGTGACGAATGATTATGCGGCGACGGCAGGCTCGCAAGTCATAGTCATTACGAGCGGCATTCCGCGCAAGCCCGGCATGAGCCGCGAAGATTTGATCGGCGTCAACGCAAAGATCGTCAAGGGCGTTATGGACTCGGCACTCGAGCATTCGCCCGACGCAATCTTCATCATCGTCTCCAATCCCATGGACGCCATGACTTATCTCGCACTCAAAAACTCCGGTCTGCCCCGCAATCGCATTCTCGGACAGGGCGGCATGCTCGACTCGAGCCGCTTCCGCTATTTCATCTCGAAGGCACTGCAGAAGGCGGGCTACAATGCAACTCCGACCGATATTGATGGTATGGTCATTGGTGGACACTCCGACAAGACAATGGTTCCGCTCGTAAGTATCGCAACTTACAAGGGCATTCCTGTGACTCAGCTCCTCAGCCAGGAACTCCTCACTGAAGCCGTTGAGCAGACCAAAGTTGGTGGCGCAACCCTCACCAAACTTCTCGGCACTTCTGCTTGGTATGCACCTGGTGCAGCTGCAGCCGCTATGGTTGAGGCAATCGCTCTTGATGCCAACAAATTGATTCCTTCCTGTGTCTATCTTGATGGTGAATATGGCGAAAAAGACCTTTGCATTGGTGTTCCAGTAATGCTGGGTGCCCAGGGTATGGAAAAGATTGTGAACCTTACTTTGGAAGGCGAAGAAAAGGAAAAATTTGCTGAAAGCGTTGAAGCTGCACGCAAGACAAATGAACTTTTGAAGTCTGCTTTGCAGTAAATATTTTGTTTGTTGAAGAAAGCCATGGCTGCTGACAGCATTACTGG
>CALGGX010000494.1 GCA_937916025.1 uncultured Selenomonadales bacterium | reverse complement strand
AGTGAATGCACTGATTGACAGTCAAAGCCGCGCCTGCAGGCGAGAGAGTCGCGTCGAGGAGATCGCCGCCGCCGAAGCACTTCATTACCGTGATCCCGACGCCGAGTCGTTGACACGTTTCATACAATTTCTGCCGATCGGGATCCATGTTCGTCAATTGATGCGAGTAATTTTCCGGGGCCCATAACTGTTCGACATCCTCCGATGCCGGAAGCAGATCATAGCACGGATTGACGCTGAACATCAGCACTTCAATCGCGCCGCTCTCGACCGCCGCCAATGCCGCTTGCGGATTATGGCTGCTCATGCCGATATGTTTGATCCGCCCTTGCGATTTTAATTCGCGCGCGAACTCGAGCGTGCCGCCCTCGACGATGTTTTTCCAATCCTTGAGATCATCGCAATAATGGATCGTGCCGATCTCGATATGATCCGTCTTCAGAAGTTCAAGCATTTCATCAAAACCCGCGCGGACTTCGTCGATTTTGCGAGTGCGTTTGTATTGCCCGTTCTGCCAGATCGAACCGATATGCGATTGCACGATGAATTTATCGCGCCGCCCTTGCATTGCCTCTCCGACCGCAGCTCTCACTTGCGGATTCGACGCATACAGATCGAAGTAATTGATCCCGTTTGCCTCCGCAAAGTCGAAGAGTTTTTTCGCCATCGAGAAATTCTCTTCCGAAAAGCCCTCGCAACCCATGCCGATCTCGCTGACCTTCAAGCCCGTGTTGCCGAGTGTTCTGTAATTCATATCGTCGCGCATCTGCTCAATGCGCTTGCCACCTGCCTTAACTCCAAATGTTTTTGAATTGCAAAAAAGCCCCCGAAGGGGCTCTGTGTATGTCGATTGTTGATTGTCGGATCAGAAGAAGAAGCTCACGCGTCCGAAAAGAACGTCGATATCGCGATTGCCGCGCTCGATGCTCTCGCCCGTGAAGTAATTGATCATCGTCAAAGTATTTTTGAACGGCGACCAACTCAGACCGATATCGACGCCTTTTGCATTGCTCATTGAGGTATCGTATGTCGGAACGAGTGACGCGTTATCGCCGAGACGACGGTAATACGCCGAAATTCCCCAAGAACCTTTCGACTTATTCGCGCCTTTGTATGCCAAACCGGCATTCCATGAGCTCTTGTAATCGTCCGCCTTGGTGTTTTGCGCATAAGAATACGCGACCTTCAAGCTCGAGCCGATCTTGTACTGCATGCCCGCCGACCAAATGTTGGCATCGTCTTCCAACTTGCCGCGCTTGTTGTAGCCGTTGTCGTTTTTAAATCCGTCGCTGTTGAAATGACGGAACGAACCGCCGATATACAGCTTGTCGTTGTCGTAAGAAACTTCGGCACCTTGATAGTTTGCAGGATCATCATAAGTGCTGTCCTCGGTGAAGTCCAAACGCCCTGCTTCGAGCAACAGCTTGACTTTACTGCCGACTTCGACCTGCGCGCCGCTGAAGAAGTCATCAATGACGAGACCGTCGTCGACGTTGGAGTAGATCGGCATTTTACCGACGTTGAGCTTGAACTTGTCATAGGTGCCCGCCGCATAACCGAAGATCATCTTGAAATCGCCGCTCTCGCTCGTCTTCATGTTATTGGCCGCTTGCAAACGCGCTTTCAACTTCCAGTGATCATTGACGGTAGCGGTCGGGAGCAAACGGAGTTGGAAGTTTTCGGTGTTGTTTTTCTTTTTGCTTCTGTCGGATTGCTCGACGCGACGACTCCAATAGCGATAACGCAATTCGCCGTTCCAAACGAGCTTATCCGAGTACTTCTCGAGTTCGGAAACGCGGACGCCGAGGTTCGACAATTCTTCGCTGAATTCGGCCGCGAGTCTGTCGAGAGCCGCGCGATCGGTGCCTTGCGGATTTTTCGCCAATGCCTTCGCTACCATCTGCGCCATTTCGTAACGGGTGATGTTGCGATTGCCGAGATAAGTGCCGTCGCCGTAACCTTCGATGATGCCTTCGCTCGCGAGTTGCGTTACCGCATCATAAGCCCAGTGACCGGCAGGAACATCCGAAAACGGATTTGCCGCCGCAAATGTCGTCGACGCCGCGCCAACTACCGCCGCCGTCGTTAAACCCATCAGTAATTTCTTGTTCATTGCTTTAAAAGACCTCCTAAACGTAGGTTTCAAAACCGTTGTTTAACATAGCATGAAAATGCAGTTTTGGCAAGAATTTTTGCCGTGTATTCAATCGGTGAAGCCGAGCTCGGCTTTATGTTCCGTCATACCATCGATGCAACATTGCATGACGACGCCGAGATCGAGCCCGAGTTTTTCGACGCCGCGATTGATCACTTCGCGATCGCAACCCGCCGCAAATCGCTTGTCTTTGAATTTTTTCTTCAAGCTCTTGACGCTCATGCCGACCATGTTCTCGGGACGCATCAGCGCATACGCATGCACGATGCCCGTCAGCTCATCGACCGCAAACAGCGATTTTTGACAAGCCGTCGTCGGCTCGATGTTTGCTCCCGTCAAGCCGAAGCCGTGCGAAATGATCGTTTCGATGTCGTCTTCGTCAACGCCTTCCGGCTCGAGCAGTTCTCGGACGTGTTGACAGTGCTCGGTCGGAAATTTTTCGTAATCGACATCATGAAGCCAGCCGATCGCTTGCCAATGATCTCGATCTTCGCCGAAGTGATCCGCCATCGCGCCCATTGCCGCCGACACCGCCGCCGCATGCGTAAACAGATGTTCCTCCGTCGTGTGTTTCTTCAGAATTGCCTTCGCTTTGTCGAGCGTCAGCTTACTCATCATAATCACTCTCCAAAAAATATTGTCGACCGTCAGCGATTTTATACGTTGACAGTTTGTTGTCAAGTTTCTATAATCGAAAAAAATTTTTGCGAGGCGATCCATAATGCAAGTCAATCGTTCATTCCTCATCGAGGCTCCGTTGGAAGAACTTCAGAATGCGGCGCGCGTCGTTCAAAAAACATTCTGCGGCAATCACATCGACTTGTGCACGATCATCAACGGCAAAAGCGGGCGTTGCGGCGAGAATTGCAAGTACTGCGCGCAATCGGCTTGCCATAAGACCGGCATCGACGAATACGATTTTCTGCCGAAGGAAGAGATTTATCGGCACGCGCTTGCCAATCAAAAAGCCGGAGTCAATCGCTTTTCGATCGTGACGAGCGGGCGGGCGTTGAGCGGCACCGACTTCGACAAGGCGATCGACGCGTATGAATTGATGAATGACAAACTCTCGATCGACCTGTGCGCTTCGCATGGGATTTTAAATCGCGAGCAGTTTCGTCGGCTCCGCGCGGCGGGCGTCAAGAGCTACCATCACAACATCGAGACGTCGCGGCGATTTTTCCCGTCGATCTGCACCTCGCACTCTTATGACGACAGGATTCGGACAATCAAACTCGCGCAATCGGAAGGACTCGACGTGTGCTCGGGCGGCATCATCGGCATGGGCGAGACGTGGGATGATCGGATCGACATGGCGGTCGAACTTGCCGGGCTCGGCATTCAATCCATTCCGATCAACGCGCTGATGCCCGTCAAAGGCACGGCATTAGAAAATCGTCCGAAGCTCGGAGCGGAAGAAATACTTCGGACGATTGCGATATTCAGATTGATCAATCCGACGGCGAACATTCGACTTGCCGCCGGAAGAAAATTATTGCCGGGCAACGGAGCAACCGCTTTTGTCTTCGGCGCGTCGGCGTCGATCACCGGCGATATGTTGACGACTTCCGGCACGACGATCGTCGACGACATGAAACTGCTCGAGGCTCTCGGCTTTACCAATCACTGAAAATGCCGTTTGCCGGACTCGATGAATGTGATCACTTCATCGGCGAGACGCTCGGGGCAATCGATCTCCATCAAATGACGTTCGCCGCCGAGAAATACCGCCCGTGAATTTGCCGTGTTCATTATCGCAAACATATTGCTGTCGAAATGATCATGGAAAAATAAATCCTCTGTGCCGAAGAGATACTCGATCGGCATCGGCATGTTTTTTAACGTTTCAATACAATCTTCCGTCGAGCTCCAAATGTGCGGAAGAAAATCCGCCGCGTATTTCGGAATGATGCTCGTATCGATCTTGCCGACGGACGCCATTTCCGCCATTTTCAATTTCATGCCGGTCTCGGGCTTGCGCATTGCAGCGCGCATCATCGCGCTCGGATCGCCGCCCGTAAGCAAATCAAACCACTGATTGGAATTTTGCGGTTTGGTATGCGGCGCGAGGAAGAAACTCGCAAATGTTTCGAGACATTCGGGATGATGCTTGACGAGATACCAGCCCGGCACCGAGCCATGACATTTGCCGACATAATGAAATTTCGACAGTTGCTTTTCGCGCGCAAAGTTGTAAATGTCATTGCCCCACTGCCGCGTCCAATTAACCGTGCCGTCCGCATTGAGTTGATCGCCCTTGCCGTCGAAACGCATGATCACTCCGAAGACATGATACTTCTCCGCGAGCTTTTCGACGACCGGCATAAACGTATGGAAGAAGAATGCCCCGCAAACAATCACTTCATCATTCTGCTCGCCGCGTTCGCAATAAGTCAATTCAATCCCGTTGTCAAGCGTCAAACTTTTTGCTTCGCCGCGAATTTTTTGTTGCTCCATGAAAGCTCCGCCCCTTGCAATATGCTTATCGGATCATCTGATCAAATTCTTTTTGCGGAACCAACGTCACCAAGCCCATTATCGCGAGAATTTGTTCGAGCGCGGCGCGCGGCGTGCCGGTGTTTTTGACGACATAATCCGCCGCCTTGTATTTCTCGAATTCCTTGTTGCTCTCGGCATATTCGACATAGTATTTAATCTCGTCATTCGAGCATCCCGAGCGGATCATTCGATCGACAAACACCACGTCGTCAATCATCAGATAAATCGTCGTCAAATCCTGATTGATGAATTTCGAGATTTGTTTGATGCACTCGGTATCCGGCAACAACATGATACTTACTTTGTGGTTCTGATATGCCTCGAGCACGTCCGCTTTGCGAAGCCCGTACTTGTTGCCTTGATAATCGGCTTGCGTGATGTATTTTTCCGCGCCGAAGTCTTCCGTCTTGACGGTTTGATAGAGCCGCCGTTTATGCGCATATCGATCGTCGAAATACTTCGTGGTGACCGTCGGCACGTATGTCAAGCCCATCGACATCAATTGAGTAACCATGGTTGTCTTGCCGCTGCAGTGCGGTCCCAAAAACGCATACATTTTATTCGCCATACAATTTCACTCCAATCTGAACAGTTTCACTGCTTTCAATTCGCTCTCGACAATCGAGCCGACGCCCAGAAATTCATTGCCGCAATTTACTCGGACGATTTTTTGTTCCGATCGATCTCGCAATGTCGTCGGCAAACCGTTAAGAAATGCCTTCCTGCGCTCGAGCATAATTTCGATCAACGGCAGATGTTTCAATGCGTCCTCGACATTGACGAAAGACTCCGCGCGGAGCTCGGAAATGTCGGAAGCACTTTCGAGCGAGAAGCCGCCGGATTTTGTTCGCCGCAAATTGCTAAGCATGCAAGGTAAGCCGAAGGCGTGTCCGATGTCGACGGCGAGCGAGCGGATGTAAGTGCCCTTTCTGCAATCGACATCGATCACAACATTCCGAGCATCGAGCGAGATCAATTCAATGCGCTCGATCGTCACGCGCCGAATCGGCATGTCGAAATCGATCTCGCGCCGCGCGAGTTCATACGCCTTTTGCCCGTTGAATTTGATTGCCGAAAACTTCGGCGGCGTCTGTTCGATCTCGCCGATGAAACCGTCGAGCACGTTTCGTATTTGCTCCGCCGTCGGCATTTCAAAATCATCGAGCCTTTCAATCGGTTGCCCGGTGCAATCGGCGGTATCGGTCGCGGTTCCGAATTCCAGTTCCGCGCGATAAGATTTGTCGTCCGACAGGAAGTCGATGAATTTCGTCGCGCGCCCGAGTGCAATCGGCAAAACTCCGTCGGCGAACGGATCGAGCGTTCCGGCATGCCCGACGCGCTTGACATTGAACAGTCGCCGAACCGCCCGATCAATCGATTGACTTGTCACTCCGCGCGGCTTATTGACAATTAGGAATGAGGAATTAGGAATGAGGAATTGAGAGGGAACGGTTTTGATGCCCGAGTTCTCATTCCGGATTTCTGATCGCATTATTTTTCCTTTTCCAATTCCCAATTGCATCACTTCCCAATTCCGCATTCTCAATTTCCAAATTCCAATTCCAATTCCAAATTACGAATTACGCATTACGAATTACGCATTACGAATTACGAATTACGAATTACGCATTGCATTTATCGCTTCGCCGATAGCATGAGTGATGATCATCTTCGCTTCCTCGAAAGGAGCATTGATTGAACACCCTGCCGCGCGGACATGCCCGCCGCCGCCGAGTTTTGCCGCAATCGCCGATACATCGACTTGTTTCGAGCGCATCGACACCCGACAATAGTTCGGAGCTTTGCAATGCAGAAGGAACGCCACATCAACGCCGTCGATGATCCTTACGAGATCGATGAAGCCTTCCGTCGACTCAATCCGCGCGGAGAGTTCCTCGTCGATGAAGATGCCGACCGCTTTGCCCTCGAAAAACATGCGCGTCGTCTGAAGTGCGTCGATCATTCCCTGCACTTCGGCGAGCGATTTTTTTTCCATCTGCTCGGAGATTTTGTTCGGCTCGACGCCCGCCTCGACGAGCTCCGCCGCCGCCCGCAATGTCGCGGGGCGAGTGTTCGCGTAATTGAAAAAGCCGGTATCGGTGGCAATTCCCGTGTAAAGGCAGATCGCCGTATCTTTGTCGAGCTCGACTTTGAGTCTTTTCGACAGTCGAAAGATGATCTCGCATGTGGCGGCCGCTTCCGGCTCGAGATACAATTCGACTTCTTTGCCTTCGTTGGTAACGTGATGGTCGATGTTGAGGATCGGAATGCCTTCCGCCGCTTTGCCGACTTGACCGATGCGATCGAGTTGCGTATCGAGAATGATGAGGAGATCTGCATCGAGTTTTTCCTCCGGATTCGGACGCTCAATCTGCTCGACGCCCGGCAACGTCAACAGCGTCTTTCGGATCGTGTCGTCGATGAAGACGCGGACTTCTTTGCCGAGCGTTCGGAGCATTCGACTCAACGCGAGCGAGCTTCCGACCGCATCGCCGTCCGGAATGACATGCGCCGTGATGATGATTTTGTTTGCGGCTTGGATTTTTTTGATTGCTTTGTTCAGTGTGATATTCATTCAATCACCTCTTCAAATCGATTTGAAAAGCCGATCGAGCATGCTGCGGAGTTTGAATTGATCGACGGCGGTAACGATACGCGCCGTTTGCGTTCCGCGCGGAGCTCGGCGATATGCGAGCGTCTGCCCGTACGACGGCGAATATACATCGTTGACATCAACCGGCATTTTTTCTTCGTCGACGATGAGCGTCGGATCGATCACGACCGCCGCCGCGAGGATATCCCACACGAAGCTGCGATCGTTTCCTGCAGTCGACAAAATTCTGTCGTGAAGCGCGGCGATGATCGGCGATTTGACTTCGCGCGTCATTCGCTTGAATTCGCTTGTGTTGAGCACGACCTTTTCGCAAGCATCGAGCGGCAAAAATATCTGCTCTTTAAACTCCGCGCGGATGCACTCCTTGGCCGCCGTCGGATCGAACCAAACGTTGAATTCCGCCGCCGGCATTACATTGCCCTGCTGAAAGAATGCGCCGCCCATGTAAACGACGCGCTTGATCAGCGGCACGATGTCGGGTGCTTTTTTGATTGCCGCCGCGAGATTGGTGCACGGTCCGATCTCGACGATTGTCAATTCATCGGGATGCGCGCGCGCCATCAGAATGATGAAGTCGACGGCGGAAGCATTCATAGGCTCGAGCGTCGGATTGGTTTTGTAATTGTTGCGATAAGCGGCACGCCAATCGGACGGCTCTGTTTTGGATGCGGCACCGACATGCTGATCGAAGCCGTAGCCGAACTGCTCGATCTCGTTATTGAGATTTGCGAGCCGCTTTTTGATGTATTTTGGAGTGATGCCTTCGACGACGGGAATGTCCTTGACGCCGATGCCCTCGAGCTGTCGAATGGCGGACGCGGTTCCGTTCTGCACCCAATCATTGCCGGTGACGGTCGTGACGCCGAGCAATTCGATGTTCGGAGCCTTGGCGAGCATCATCATTGCCACGCCGTCGTCAAACATGTCGACCATATCGGAATCGAGCAGGACGAGTTCTTTTTCGGCGGCTTCAGACCTGACGGGTGCGAGCAGAGTGAACATCATCAGCAGGATCATGACGACCGCCGCGCCGATTGAATTACCGCCGTCGGATTGAGCGACGCGCATCTCGACAGCCGGGTTGTCGTTTGCAGACGCAGTTGATTGCTTTTCCCTTTCGATCTGCAACAACAATTTCTGAATGTGCTCGCCGTAATCGAGAGACTTGTCGATCGCGAACGACACGAACGGCGTGAATCTCAATCGAATGCGATGCCCGATCTCGCGGCGAATAAAGCCGAGTGCACTCTGCAAGCCCGCCCATGAATTTTTAACCTGCTCCTCGTTGCCCATCAGGCTGACGAAAATCTTCGCCTCTCGCAAATCGCCCGTCATTTCGACGTCGGTAACCGTGACGAAGCCGATGCGCGGGTCTTTGATCTCCTTGAGCAACATCTTGCCGACTTCCTGTTTGATCAATTCTTGGAGTTTTTCAACGCGAAGTTTCATTGCTTGCCCTCCGCCGCGTGTCGAGCTTCAGCCTCTTTGTTCGCCTCCGCAATCGACGTTTCAATCTCTTCCATCTTATACGCCTCGATGATGTCGCCCTCGCGGAAGTCGCGGAAATCGACAATCGAAATGCCGCACTCGTAACCGGCGGCGACTTCTTTGACTTCGTCTTTAAAGCGTCGGAGCGAATCGATCGCGCCGTCAAAAATCTCGATGTTGTCTCGGAGAATTCTGATCTTCGAGTTGTTGAAAATCTTGCCTTCGAGCACATATGAGCCCGCGACCAACGCCTTCGAGAACTTCATTACCTTGCGGATTTCGACCTTGCCCTGAACGACTTCCTTGAACTTCGGCGCGAGCATGCCGCTCATCGCCGCTTTGACGTCACCGATCGCATCGTAGATCACGCGGTAAATTCTGATGTCGATATTCTCGGCATCCGCCAATTTGCGCGCATTGTTGTCGGGGCGAACGTTGAAGGCAATGATCAATGCATTTGCCGCCGAAGCCAGCATGATATCCGACTCGTTGACGGCACCGACGCCGGAGTGAACGATCGTCACGCGGACTTCGTCATTTTTGTTGAGCGCGAGCAACGACGAAGTCAATGCTTCAATCGAGCCCTGCACGTCCGCCTTGATGACGATGTTCAAGTCTTTGATCGAGCCCTCTTGAATGCGCTGGAAGAGATCGTCGAGCGAAACCTTCTTCGAGCGGATCAATTGCGTGCGCTGTTTGTCGAGTCGATGTTCGGCGATCGATTTTGCGAGCTTCTCGTCGAGTGCCGCAAGAATATCACCCGCCGCCGGAACGTCATTCAAGCCGAGCACTTCAACCGGCACGCTCGGACCGGCTTTTTTGACATTCTCGCCGCGATCATTGATCATCGCGCGGACTTTTCCATGCGTGGTGCCCGCCACAATCGAGTCGCCGATTCGCAATGTGCCGTTTTGTACGAGAACGGTTGCAACCGGACCTCTGCCTTTATCGAGTTGCGCTTCGATGATGACGCCGCGCGCATCCGTATTCGGATTTGCTTTGAGCTCCTCGACTTCCGCCACGAGCAAAATGCTCTCGAGCAGTTCGTCAATGAAGAGTTGCTTCTTCGCCGATACTTCAACCATGATCGTCTGCCCGCCGTATTCTTCCGGAACGAGTTCGTAGTTCATGAGCTCCTGCTTGACGCGCTCGGGTTGTGCGCCGGGCTTGTCGATCTTGTTGATCGCGACGATGATCGGCACGTTAGCTGATTTCGCGTGGTTAATAGCCTCGATGGTCTGCGGCATCACGCCGTCGTCCGCGGCAACAACGAGAATCGCGATATCCGTTGAATTCGCTCCCAGCATACGCATTGCCGTGAATGCTTCGTGACCCGGCGTATCCAAAAAAGTAATGTTCTGGTCATTGACCGATACGACATAAGCACCAATCTTCTGCGTAATGCCGCCCGCTTCCCTTGCCGTCACGCGGGTATCGCGGATCGCATCCAGCAGGGATGTCTTTCCGTGATCGACATGTCCCATCACGCAGACAACCGGCGGACGCGTCACCATTGTCGTCGGATCCTCTTCTTCCTCCTTCAGAAGCTCCGCAATGACGTCTATTTTCTCCTCCGGCTCTGCGATACAGTTAAATTCCAGTGCAATCTCTTCTGCGTTTTCAAAGTCAATTTCCTGGTTGACCGTTACCATTGTGCCCTTTAAGAACAGCTTCTTTACAATCACGGATGGCTGAACCTTCATCTTGTCAGCAAGCTCGCGGATAGTCAGATGCTCCGGGAGCGTAATGGTCTTGATTACATCTTCTTCCTTTTGTGGTGCCGGTGCCGGAGCCTGGTTCTTTTTCTTGTGTCCGCTGTTTTTCTCCAGGTTTACAAACCGCTCCTGCTTC
>CALGGX010000493.1 GCA_937916025.1 uncultured Selenomonadales bacterium | reverse complement strand
AGGTATGGCTATTGGCTCTGGTTGTAAAAAAATTCGGCGGCAGTTCCGTCGCGACTACCGATAAAATCATTAACGTTGCCAAACGCGTTCTCAAAGACAAAAGACCTGAAGACAAAGTCGTCGTTGTCGTATCCGCAATGGGCGATACCACCGACAATCTCATCAGCCTCGCGCAAGGCATTGACGATCAACCTTATCAATCCGAATACATCCGCGAAATGGACATGCTCCTGACGACCGGCGAGCAGGTCTCAATCGCACTCCTCGCCATGGCATTTCAGAAACTCGGTCAACCGGCAGTATCTCTCACCGGCGCGCAGATCGGAATGCGGACTTCTTCCGTGCATACCAAGGGACGCATCCTGTCGATCGATCCCGCGCGCGTGCTCGACGAACTCGAGCGCGGCAAGATCGTCGTCGCCGCCGGTTTTCAAGGCGTTGACAAGCTCGGCGATCCCGTAACCCTCGGGCGCGGCGGTTCCGATACTTCCGCCGTCGCCATCGCCGGCGCGCTCAAAGCCGATACCTGCGAGATTTTCACCGATGTCGACGGCATTTATTCAGCCGATCCGCGCATCGTCAAAAACGCGCGTAAGATGAAAGAGATCACCTACCACGAGATGCTCGAAATGGCAAGGCTCGGTGCCGGCGTCATGCAACCGCGCTCGGTCGAAGTCGGTCAATTCTTCAACATTCCGATCCACGTTCGCTCGACTTTCACCGATACCGCCGGAACCATCATCAGGGAGGACTACACCATGGAAGAAAAAGGTTTTGAAATTCGCGGCGTCGCGCATGACGAGAAGGTCGCCAAGTTTGCAATCCTCGGCGTGCCGAATCACCCCGGCGTCGCTCATAAAGTCTTCTCTGCGCTTTCGGATGCAAACATCGACGTCGACATGATCGTGCAGAGTATTCGCACTTTCGATCAAAATATTACCGACATCGTCTTCACGGTTGAACAAAATTACGTCATCGAAGCAAAACGCGTCATTGACAACGCAGCAACAGAGCTCGGAGCCCTCGGCGTCACGGTCGAAGCAGACGTGGCAAAAGTTTCGATCGTCGGCGCGGGAATGCTCGGAGCACCCGGTGTCGCCGCGCGGATGTTCGGCGCGCTCGCCAAGGAAAAAGTCAATATCGACATCATCAGCACTTCCGAGATCAGCATTTCCTGCCTGATCAAAGGCGAGCAACTCCGCACTGCCGTCAACGCCATCCACGGCGAATTTTTTCCCGACAACTGATTCCATCGGCCGAATGTACAATGTATAATCCTGCCTGCCGCATTGACAGGCAATTTTTTTTTGATAAACTGTCGAAAGACGAATTTTGAATTGGAGATGGTTGAAATGAGTATGGCAGCGGCGCACGCCAAAGACAGAAAACTTCACGACGCGATTTTCGAGGCAAATCAAGCGTGTCTCGACGCGGCGAAGACATACGGTTCGGATCGGGTGACGAACGCGACAATCGGAGTGATGCTCGACGACGACGGCAAACTCGCCGTCCTTCCGACGGTCGATCGAATTTATCGCGAGCTCGACATCAGCGAACTCATGGCGTATGCGCCCATCAGCGGCTTGCCGGATTATTGCTCGGCGGTGACAGAACTTGCGTTTGCCGACAACAAACCGGACGCTTACATCTGCGCGCTCGCGACTGCGGGAGGTACCGGCGCGATTCATCATGCCGTGGCGAATTATGCCGAGCGCGGCGATTTCATTCTTACTTCCGATTGGTTTTGGGGAAATTACAACGTCATAGCGATTGAAACGGCAAAAAAACTCGCGACGTTCAGCCTTTTCGACGAGGAACTCAATTTCAACATCGGAGCTTTCACGGCAAAAGTCGATGATCTTCTCAGCGCGCAGGATTCGCTTTTGATCATTCTTAACACGCCCGCGCACAATCCGACCGGCTTTGCATTGACGGAGTCCGATTGGGATGCCGTGCTTGATCATATTGAAATTCGCGCGGCGGAAGGCAAAAAGATCTCGATCCTCGTCGATATCGCGTACATCGATTTCGCCGGCGAGACAAACGCCACGCGCCGTTTCATGAAAAAATTCGGCGGGTTGCCGGAAAATGTCTTCGTAATGGTCTCGTTCAGCATGTCGAAGAGCTACACTCTCTACGGGCAACGCGCCGGAGCATTGATCGGAATTTCGTCAAGCAAATCGGTCATTGAAGAATTCGAGCAGGCAACAAAATATTCCAACCGCGCGTTGTGGTCGAATGTCAATCGAGGCGCGCAGGCTTTGCTGATCCGACTTCAGCAGGATAAGCAATTGCATGAAGTTTTCGTGCGCGAGCGCGAGCAGTTTTACAAACTCGTCAAACGCCGCGCGGATATTTTCGTAAGCGAAGCAAAAATGTGCGGCTTGAGAATCGTGCCGTACTCGGGCGGCTTCTTCATCGCAATTCCTTCCGACAATCCGATTGCCGTCTGTCAGAAATTGCATGACGATCTGATCTTCGCCGTGCCGCTCAAGCTCGGCATTCGTGTGGCGGCATGCTCGGTTTCGACGCAAAAAATTCGCGGCGTCGCCGACAAAATCAAATTCGCAATGACGATCGAATGAACCTTTCCAATCCCGCGCGGAGCGGGAATTTTTTTGCCGAAAACGCCGCCGTCAATTCTGCAAAGGATTTTGATCTTTGACGGCGAATTGTTTTTGCAAAATCATCGAGAGGTGAAGCTCGTCATGCTCAAAAAAATTCTTCTGCCGATAATTTCGGCAATCATTCTGTTAACCGTTGCCGGATGCGGTCTCAGCCAATCAAATTCGGACAAATCCAAGCAAGTAACGATCGCGATGTTGTCGATTATGAACGACGAGATGATTGCCCGTTCGTGGTACGCCGAAGAACTCGGAAAAGCTCTCGGCATCAAAGTCATTCTGTTGAATTACGACTCCGGCATGCTCGCAAACGATGCGATGGCGACCGGCAACATCGATATAGCACTGATGGGCTCCACCGCCGCAGCAGCAGGCATTTCAAAAGGCTTGCCGTATGAAATTTTTTGGATTCACAGCATCGACGGCGAGAATGAATGCCTTGTCGCCAAAAATGCTGCCAACATCAATTCGGTTGCCGAGCTCAAAGGCAAACGCATCGGCGTGCCGCCCGCCTCGACCGCGCAATACAGTCTTTTTAATGTGCTGAAGTCCGCCAAGATTGGCGAAGAAGACGTAATGATCATCGAAATGCAACCGTCGACGATCATCGAAGCATGGCAACAGGGCAAAATCGATGCCGCCTTCGTATGGCAACCGTATCTTGAAAAACTTCTCGATGACGGACGCGTTCTTGTTACCGGTCGCGATCTCGCCGAAAAGGGCTTGGGCACGGCAGATGTCGGCGTCGTCAATCGGGAATTCGCTCAAAAACATCCCGAAGTGCTCGAAAAGTATATCTCGTTGCAGGTTCGTGCCGATCAATTGTTTCAACACAACCCGCAACGCGCGGCGGAGCTTGCCGCAAAAAATTGCAATGAGACGTCCGTCGCCGTGTTAAATCAAATGAAAAAGCTCGTCTGGGTTGATCTCGACAATCAAATGTCGGAGAATTGTCTCGGCACGTCGGAACATAAAGGGCGGTTGGTGCAAACGCTGGAGCAAACCGCCAAGTTCCTTGAAAAAATCGGTGTCATCGATCGAGCGGCAAGCTCTGAAGTTTTCGAGCAGGCCGTCAATCCGAGCTTTGTCGAAGCTGTTGCAAAAAAATAATTCCTCACCGAGGAGGATACGTCATGAGAAAAATTCTGCCGCTGTTGATACTCTTGACATTTCTGCTTTACGGTTGCGGCGAAAATCAAGTGCAAAAGCCGAAGCCGCAAATCACGATTGCAATTCAAGATCTCCCGAACGACGAGTCGATCGCGCGCGATTGGTATAAAACAGAATTCGGCGAGCTCGGCTACAAAGTCATCGTGCTCGAATACGAGTCGAGCGGATTGATCAGCAATGCAATGGCGAGCGGCAACGTCGATATCGGCGTGATTGGAACCGCCGCCGCCGTCAACGCCATATCGAAAGGGCTCCCGATCGAAGTTTTTTGGATTCACAACATCGAGGGCGATAACGAATGTCTTGTCGTCAAAAATGAGGTCGGAGTCAATTCAATCGCCGAGTTGAAAGGCAAACGCATCGGCGTGCCGCCGGATTCAACCGCGCTTTACAGCCTTCTGCACGCGATCAAAAAGTCCGGACTTTCAACCGGCGACGTGACGATTATTACCATTCAACCTTTGGCGATTGTCAACGCGTGGAAGGAAGGTAAAATCGACGCCGCATTTTTATGGCAACCCTCCCTTGGCGAATTGCTCGAAGACGGGCGTGTTCTCGTCAGCGCGCGCGAGCTCGATGCGATGGGGATCACAAGCGCGGATGTCGGCATCGTCAATAAAGACTTCGCTCGGAAGCATCCCGCAGTTCTCAAAAAATACGTCGAATTGCAAACCCGCGCGCATGAACTGTTTCGCAATCAACCGATTCAGGCTGCCGAGATTGCCGCGAAAAATCTCAATATGTCGTCGTCTGATGCGCTTAAGCAGATGAACGAACTCGTTTGGATTGATGTTGACGAGCAAATTTCCGAGCGATATTTCGGCACCGACGAATGGCGGGGAAATTTCGCCCGCACTTTGGAAGAAACCGCATATTTTTTGGCGCGCAATATGTATATCGCTCACGTTGTCGACTCGGAAGCCTTTGCCAAGGCAATCAACTCGTCTTTCGTCGAAGCCGTGGTGAAGGATTAATAAAAAAGAAGTCTTTCGACTTCCGTTTTTTTTTTTTTTATGACGCGGCGGCGCGGCGAATGACATCGAGTTTCGAGTAAAGATATTCGCCGGGGCAGGAAGTATCATTCAGATCGCGATGCCCGACGATCACGCCGTCTTTCAGCGAATTGAGCTCGTATTTTCGACACAACCAAGTTGCAAGCTCCTTCACCGCCGTCAACTGTTCCTTCGTCGGCTTGACAAGATTGAAATTGCCGGCGAGACAAATGCCGATCGAATTTTTGTTGTGTTGATAAGCATGCGCGCCGATCATGTTCGGTCGCCGCCCCTGTTCGATCATTCCGTTCTTTCGGATCAAATAATGATAGCCGATGCCCGCCCAGCCGTTGAAATCGCGATGCATTCGATGAATGTCGGCGGCAGTCGAGTCCTTGTCGACTTCAAAGCCGGAGTGATGAATGACGATTATCTCCGTCTTCGGACGCGGTTCGTACTCCGTGAATTGAAAAAAGCGTTTGTAAATCGGCGGCTCGGCAAAATCACTCGCTGCCGCACTCGGAATTTCAAAGCCGAGCAGTCCGAATGCCAATGCGTATTTCAGAAAATCTCTGCGATTCATTTTCAACCTCCGATCGGTTGGAAGACGAGCACCGGCTCCTTTTCGCGCGTCGCGTAATCTCGCAACGGCTGCAATTGTTTTTGAAAATGCGGCTCTAGCTCGATTGCCGCGTCAAAATCCGCAATCGCCGAGTCAAACCTTCCGAGCAGAAAATTCAATCGCCCGCGATTGTACCACGCCTGCGGATACATCGGATCAATTTCAATCACCGACGTATAATCCGCAATCGCCTGCTCGAGATTGTTGAGTTGAGTATTCGCCAATGCACGGTCGTAAAAACCTTCCAATCTCGGTTCG
>CALGGX010000492.1 GCA_937916025.1 uncultured Selenomonadales bacterium | reverse complement strand
CGCTCGGTTTCCTCCGCGACGAGGTGACGTACTTTGATTGACACGAACGAAAGGCGACTTCGGACGGGCGAATTTTTCACGCCGCTCGAAATCGCACGGCTCGGACTGAAATATCTCGAGCGCGTCGTCGACATTCAATCCGATCGATTGCGATTGTGGGATATGGCGGCAGGTACCGGCAATCTCGAGCGCGTGTTGCCTGCCGAAATGCTCTCGCGCTGTTACATATCAACCCTGCTCGATGATGATGCCGATCATTGTCGGGCTCTTTTTCCGCAGGCGACTGTTTTTCAATACGATTATCTGAATGACGGCGAGGAAAAATTGCCGCCGAAGCTCCGCGCCGATTTGCAAAATCCCGCGCTCAAATGGATCGTATTCGTCAATCCGCCGTACGCCACATCAAACAATCCCGAGCGTTCCGCCGATAAAGTCAACAAAAATACAGTATCGATGACGAAAATCCGCGAACTCATGACGACGAACGGCATGGGCGAAGTCAGCCGCGAACTGTTTTCACAATTTCTGTATCGGATCGATCGACTGTTTCGAGATCGGCAAACAATACTCGGTCTGTTTTCGACACTGAAGTATATGACGGCGACAAATGATCAGAAACTTCGCGATAAAATATTCGATTACAAATTCGAGGGCGGCTTTGTTTTTTCGTCGACGCATTTTCAAGGCACAAAAGGCAGATTCTCCGTCGGCTTTTTGATCTGGAATCTCGACCGGCACATTCCGTTGTCGAAGCAGAAGATTAAGTTGGATATTTTCGATGATCGGCTTGATAAAATCGGCTTAAAGAGAATTAAATCTGTCTCGCGCGACGATTTCCTCAGCAAATGGATTAAGCGTCCGCCTGCCACGAAAAAATTTCCGCCGTTCTCAAATGCATTGACAATTACATGTGACAACAAAGATCGTCGTGATCGAATTGCCGATGCATTTCTCGCATCGTTTATGAGTAAAGGCAATGACTTTGCCAATCAAAATTATAACGCGTTGTTGTCGGGACCGTACGTGAGTGCGGGCGCATTTTCGATCGTGCCGGAGAACTTCGAGCAGGCGATGATCGTTCATGCCGTGCGTCGACTGCCGAAGGCAACGTGGCTCAATGACAAAGATCAATTCCTCCGCCCGACAAAAAAATTGCCGCGCGAGTTTGTTACCGATTGCGTGGTGTGGAGTTTATTTGCGTCGTCAAACAACACGGCATCGATGTGCAATGTCGAGTACGAAGGCGAAACGTATCGCATCAAAAACAATCTGTATCCGTTTTCGATTGACGAGATCGATCAATGGCAATGCTCGATGCCGGAATTGTTTTACGCGCTCGAAGATGAAGAAGATCGATTTGCGGCTCGCCGGTTGCAGGAATATGAATTATCGGAAGAAGCGAATGCGGTACTCGACTCCGCGCGTCCGATATACCGCGAGTTCTACGCGCAATTGATCGAGCTCGATCGGAAGCAATTTCGGCTCGAGGCGTGGGATGTCGGTTGGTATCAAGTGCGTAATGCATTGAAGGACGCGGGCTTGTTGACGCCGGAATTGCTTGCTCCGTTCCGCGCGGCTTTCGAGCGATTGGGCGAGAAACTCTTGCCGCAAATATATTCGCTCGGTTTCCTCCGCGACGAGGTGACGTACTTTGATTGACACGAACGAAAGGC
>CALGGX010000491.1 GCA_937916025.1 uncultured Selenomonadales bacterium | reverse complement strand
AACCTCGCGCAATATCAATTGTCGAAATTGCTCGCGGACGCGCATCACAACATTTGTGTCGTCGGCGATGCGGATCAATCGATTTACGGTTTTCGCGGTGCCGATATCCGCAATATCCTTTCTTTCGAGAAAGATTATCCCGAGGCGAAGGTCGTCATGCTCGAACAAAATTACCGCTCGACAAAGATGATCCTCGCCGCCGCAAATGCCGTTATCGAAAACAACGAAAATCGCAAGCCGAAAATACTCTGGACGAAAAATCCGCGCGGCGACGTGCTCACGTTTTTCAAAACATTCAATGAACGCGACGAAGCAAAACGCATCATCGACGAGATCAAATTGTTGGTAAGAAACAATTTTGCGTATCGGGATATTGCGTTGCTGTATCGGATCAATGCTCAATCGCGCGCGCTCGAAGAAGCATTTATGAACAGCGGCATTCCTTACATCATCGTCGGCGGGCTGAAGTTCTACGAACGCAAAGAGATAAAAAACATTATTGCGTATCTTCGATTGATCTGCAATCCGCAGGATTCGGTCAGTCTGCAGAGGATAATCAACGTGCCGAAGCGAGGCATCGGAATGACGACAATCGGCAGATTAAATCAATTTGCCGAATCGAGCGGGTTGCCGCTCTTTGATATAATTTCCGATACGCAATTGCTGGGAAAGGCAGGCTTATCGAAGCGCGCCGAAAAAAATGTTTACGAATTTGCCGGGTTCATTCTCGATTGCATCGAGCAACAGAATGCCTTTTCATTGCCGGAGTTGGTTTTGTATGTGTTGAATGTGTCGGGATATATGGCGGAACTTAAAAAAGATCCGAATACGGAAAACGAAACGCGGATTGAAAATCTGGGCGAATTTGTCAACGTGGCGAAAGAGTTTGCACATGACAATCCGGACGCAAATCTCGAGGACTTCCTCAATCACATTGCTTTGATCAGCGATCTCGACAAGTTGAAAGAAGAAAAAGATTATGTGTCGCTGATGACCGTGCATTCGGCAAAGGGATTGGAATTTCCCGTCGTATTCATCACCGGCATGGAGGAAGGACTTTTTCCGCATTCCAATGCTTTGTTTGACGAAGACGGACTCGAAGAAGAACGCCGCGCGGCATATGTGGCAATCACTCGCGCGAAGAAAAAATTGTATTTGACTTATACCGATGTTCGCTCGACATTCGGCAAAGAAAGAGAAAATGTATGTTCGCGTTTCATAAAAGAAATACCGCCCGAGTTGATGAAGCTCGTCAATTATACATCGCGCAACGGGATGCAATCGAACATTTCAAAACCGAGTTCGGTTCGGGAGTCGGCTCCTTCGGCGAAGATCATTCAACTTCCGAATAAAAAATATGCGCCGGATTTGAGCATCAATTGGCGTGTCGGAATGCGCATCAAACATGTCAAATGGGGCTCGGGAACGATCACGGCGATTGCGGGGAGCGGAGCAAATGCACAACTTTCGATACGTTTTGACGACGAGTCGATCGGCAGAAAAAATCTCATCGTCCGTTTCGCGCCGATCGAAGCAATTTAAAACGCGAGGTGAATGGCATGCCGAATGATAATGTAAGTCGCGCCGATTATCGGCAACTCAAAGACGAACTGCTTCGGCTTCGGCAATTGTATGAAAACGGCGCGCCGAAACTCGAAGATTATCAATACGATGAAATGAAACTTCGGCTTAAGACGATTGAAACGGAGCATCCCGATTGGCTCGAGCCGGACTCGCCCACGCAAACCGTCGGCAGTGAAGAGTCGGGCGCGGATATTCTTCACGACGCGCCGATGCTTTCCATTCAAGACGTGTTTTCGACAACGGACGTCGGCAATTTTGTCGACAAGATCAAAAAGCAATATCCGAATGCGGAGTTTCTCGTCGAGGAAAAGGTCGACGGAGTCTCTGCAGCCATGCGATATCGCAACGGCAAACTCGAATTGATTTTGAGTCGCGGCACGGGAAAAGTCGGCAAGGATTGGACTGCAAATGCGCGGGCGATGCTCGGAGATTTGCGCGAGACGATTGACGGAGCTCCGCCGTACTTGGAATTGCGCGGCGAGATTTTCATTACGCGAAGCAATTTCGATCGGATCAATGCCGAGCAACTCGAGCAGGGGCGCGAGCCTTTTGCCAATCCGAGAAATTACGTTGCCGGATTGATGAACTCGAAAAACTATATCGGAGACCGGCGACTGTCATTCGTCGTGCATGGATTGATGAAGTCCGAAGACACGCCGCAATTTGAAAATCACTCCGAGTTTTATCGTTTCCTTGAATCAAACGGCATTGAAGTCATTCACAATTATCGGCTGTGTCGGACATCGAAAGAAGTGATCCGCGCGATTGAAGAGATCGGCGAGTCTCGTCCGAATCTCGATTGGGAGATCGACGGTGTCGTGATCAAAATCGACAATTTCAATCAGCGCGAGGAATTGGGCATGACGTCAAATGCGCCGCGCTGGTCGATTGCTTACAAATTCCCGCCCGAGATCAAACAATCCGTCATACGCGAGATCGAAATCAACGTCGGAAGAACCGGGCGACTTACGCCGGTTGCGATTTTCGATCCGATCACGCTCGCCGGAACGACAGTCAGTCGCGCCACGCTCCACAATAAAGGTTACATCAAGAAACTCGACGTCCGAATCGGCTCAACGGTCAAGGTTTTCAAATCCGGCGATATCATTCCAAAGATCGAAGCCGTCGTGAAAAATCCCGAGGACTCGACGCCGTACGTTTTCATTGAAGAGTGTCCGAGTTGCGGCGCGAAACTCGACATGAACGAATGGTGTTGCGTCAATCCGAATTGCCCGGCGCAAATCGAAAACCGCATCGTCTACTTTGCCGCAAAAGATGCAATGGACATTGAAGGGCTCGGCAAGGAAAGCGTCCGCACTTTGGTCGCGAGCGGATTGATCAAAAACATTGCCGACATTTACAAACTCAGCCGCGCGGAGCTGATCGAAGTCTGCGGCTTCGGACCGAAGGAAACGGATAATTTGCTGACGGCGATCGAAAAGAGTAAAGCGAATTCGGCTGATAAGATATTGACGGGGCTCGGCATTTCCGGCGTCGGTCCTTCAATGGCGGAGTTGTTGATTGAAGAGGCGGGGTCGGTTGAAAAAATCTGCAACGCATCGGTTGAAGAACTCAACAATTGGCTGAGCAAATCCGACAAAGAAGGCGCGCAAAACATTCGCATCGTCTTTGATGAACTTGAAAAAGGAACGGACGCCGATCTGTTTGCCGTCTTGACGCGAATCACTTTCGTCAAGACAAAAACCGCCAATCGCATACTCGAAGTCTTCAAATCGATTAACGCAATAAAAAACATCTCGTTGACGAATTTCTATCGACGGGTGACAAATGTACAGTTACTGCGTACGTTGCATAATCGATTTGTATTGAATTTAATCACTCCGAATGACGTTGAGAGTTTCATGGAAGCACTCGCGGCTTCGATGATCGGAAAACGACTTATCAATGACAATTCGCAAGCTGATAATCCTCGAAAACGTTCTTTCGACGAGATACGAAATGCGTCGTTGGATCAGCTTCTCGAATGGAGCATGCCGCCGAGTTTGAAAAATGTGTGGCAGTTTTTTGATCTGATAAAGCGCAACAACGATGCCGAGCTCGCCGACTTGTTGTCAAAAATCATTCGGATCGATCGAAAAGCGGCTGAAAAACTCGCCGGGCATTTCGGAAGCATCGAGGCAATCAAAAAAGCTCCGCTCGATGAATTGTACAAGTGGCTTCGCTCCGACGTTGCACGGTACATTAGAGAGTTTTTTGATCTCGATGAGAACCGTCGGTTGCTCGAAAGGCTTCGCGAGTACGGACTGAACATCGGCGAAGAACCGGTCGTTCAACAAACTGCGCAAAAAAGTAAACTGAAGCCGAAGTTGGCAAGCGCGAGTTCGGGCGAGACAATCGTCTTCACCGGCACTATGTCAATCACTCGCGAAGAAGCGGCGGAGCGCGCGGCATTGCATGGATTTGTCGTCCGAAATTCAATCACGTCGAAAACGAATTATCTCGTCGTCGGCGACAAGCCCGGCTCGAAATTGCGCAAGGCAGAGCTACTCGGCGTAACGATCCTCTCTGAAGAGGAGTTTGACGAATTGCTCAGAAAAAGCCCAATGTCTTAAGCGCGAAAATCCAGCAGAAGATCGAAATGCACGCGAACGCCGAAGTGAACACGACGCAACTTCCCGCCAATTCCGCGTCGCCGCCGAGCTGTTGCGCCATGGCGTAAGAGACGCCCGCGCACGGCGTGCAGAATGTTCCGATCAACGTAACCAATTCGATATCGCGGAAGCCGAGCGCGATCGCAATCGAGAGCAGAATGCCCGGCACGACGATCAATCTCCCCGCCATGCATGAAATCAATTGCTTGCGATGCTCATGAGTTGCGCCGAGTTTGAAAGACGCGCCGAGAATTAACAGAGCGACCGGAGTGGTAGCCGCCGAAATTTGCCCGATCGGTTTCAAAACCGGTGCGGGAATTTTTATGCCCGCCGCCACGCACAAAGCACCGGCAATTGCGCCGATGATCATGGGATTTTTGAGCACGCCGATAACGATCGGAAGCAATTGAAATTTACCGCCGCGAAACGATTCCAACGCGAAGACGCCGAGCACGTTGTACAGCGGCACGATCACGGCGATCATTGCGGTCGCGACGGAGATATTTTGATCGCCGAAGATATTCGCAACGATCGGTACTCCCATCAAAACAAAATTGCTCCGAAACAACGCCTGCACAATCACTCCGCGCCGTCGATCTTCCGACTCAACTTTCGGCACGAGGAGCATTGCGAGCGTGAAGACGGTCAAAACTCCGAACACTCCGAAGAGCATCAGGCGCGGGCGGATCGAGGTCGACAGATCCGCCGTGTACAGACTGTGGAACATCATGCAACAAAAAAACACTCGAAACACCATGCGGTTCATGTGCGCGAGCTCTTCTTCCGATAACCAACGCCGCCATTTGATCACCGCGCCGATGCTCATCAGCACAAAGATCGGAACGACCGCCGAAATTGCCACGATCAAATTGTTCAACATAAATTCGTCCATTGCAAACACTTCCCGAAAGGAGATTCTCGATGAAAATTGTATCGATCCAAAAATCGGCTGTCAATCATGTCGACATTACACAATTCGACGAGCTGCACGCACAAGTCGTTCAGGCATTTCACAGTGCTCGGCTCATCATACGTCGTCGCGAGAATCCTCTCCGCTCGATTGCAGAGTCGATTGCAATCCTTCGCCGTGCCGATCGACGGACGTTTTGCGCCGCACTCGCAAACATTTCCCGAAAGGAGATTTCTCGATGAAAATCGTATCGATAAACCGCGCGGCTGTCAATCATGTTGACATAACACAATTCGACGAGTCGCACGCGCGCGAAGTTCTGAAATTCCATTCGACATTTCCGCAATACGCTCCGACACCTCTGCACTCGCTGAAAAATCTCGCGCGCTCGATCGGAATCAAAAATCTGCTGATCAAAGACGAGTCGTATCGCTTCGGCTTGAATGCGTTTAAAGTGCTCGGCTCGTCGTACGCCGTCGCGCGCATTCTCTCCGCTCGATTGCAGAGTCGATTGCAGTCATTCGCCGAGCTGATTGCCGGACGCCTCGAGCCGCACTCGATGACGTTCGCAACGACGACGGACGGCAATCACGGGCGCGGGCTCGCATGGACGGCAAATCAACTCCGACAGAACTCGGTTGTGTACATGCCGCGCGGAACGAAATCGGAGCGGCTCGAGAACATTCGTCGCGAGAACTCGGACGCGTCGATCGTCGACATGAATTACGACGATGCCGTTCGATTTATGCGTCGACAATCGGAAGCAAACGGTTGGATTTTGGTGCAAGATACGACATTGCCGGGTTACGTCGGAGTGCCGCGCCTGATCATGCAGGGCTACTTGACGATGGCACTCGAGACGTATCGGCAATTGCCCGAAAAACCGACGCACATCTTTTTGCAGGCAGGCGTTGGATCGATGGCGGGAGCGGTTTCGGCATTTTTCGCGAATGTTTACGGCGAGTCTCGACCGCGAGTGATCGTCGTCGAGCCGAACGATGCCGATTGCATTTATCAAACCGCGCTCGCAAACGACGGCGCATTGCACTCGACTAAGGGAGCATTGAATACGATGATGGCGGGGCTGGCGTGCGGCGAGCCGTGCTCGATCGCGTGGGAATTGCTGTCGGCGACGGCGGATTTTGCGTTGACGTGCGGCGATGAAATTTCGGCTAATGGAATGAGTATACTTGCGCACCCGCGCGGAAATGATGATAAAATAATCAGCGGCGAGAGCGGAGCGGTAAGCGCGGGCTTGACGTTCGAGCTGATGACTGATGAAAATTACTCGGCGATTCGAGACAAACTCGGGCTCAACGAGAACTCGGTCGTGTTATGTTTCAGCACGGAAGGCTGTATTTAATTCGTAATGCGTAATGCGTAATGCGTAATTAAAAACCCCGTCACTCTCTAATTACGAATTACGAATTAAGAATTACTAATTGCTTTTTGGGAGGTCTTATACATGATTACATTTTTGATCGCGCTCGGCGCATTGATCGCCGGATATGCGATCTATTCGAAGTTCGTCGACAACATCCTCGCGCCGACGGACAATCCGACACCGGCAATCACGAAGGCGGACGGCGTCGACTTCATCCCACTGCCGACATGGAAAGTCTTTCTGATCCAATTGCTGAACATTGCCGGACTCGGACCGATCTTCGGCGCGCTCGCCGGTGCACTCTGGGGTCCGATCGTCTACATTTGGATTGTGCTCGGAACTGTCTTCGCCGGCGGCGTGCATGATTATCTCTCGGGCATGATGTCGCTTCGCGAAGGCGGCAAGTCGATTACGGAGATTGTCGGCAACGAACTCGGCGAGACGATTTTGACTGTCATGCGCGTTTTCCTCGTCGTGCTGATGGTGCTCGTCGGCGCGGTTTTCATGACCGGTCCGGCAATGCTCATCGCAAAATTGACTGCCATGCCGTTGATGCCGTGGCTCCTCGCAATTTTGATCTATTACTTCCTCGCGACGCTCCTGCCGATCGATACGATCATCGCGAGATTTTATCCGATCTTCGGCGCGGCTTTGATCATCATGGCAATCGGAATCATGGGCGGCATGCTCCTCGGCGTCGGCGGTCACACCATGCCCGAGATGCAATTCGCCAACCTCTATCCGGCTGAAGAACAATTGCCGATCTGGCCGCTGATGTTTATCACTGTCGCGTGCGGCGCGATCTCGGGATTTCACTCGACTCAATCGCCGCTCATGGCGCGTTGTCTCAAGAGTGAGCGTCTCGGTCGCCCCGTCTTCTACGGCGCAATGGTCATGGAAGGCGTAATCGCATTGATCTGGGCGGCGGCGGGCGTCACGTTCTACGAGTCGACCGGCGGACTTGCGGCGGCATTGAAGGCGGGCGGTCCCGGCGGCGCGGTTTACGATATTTGCATCGGCTTCATGGGCTCGGGAGTCGGAGTTACGCTCGCAATGCTCGGCGTCGTTGCCTGCCCGATCACTTCCGGCGATACCGCTCTCCGCGCGGCGCGCTTGATCCTCGCCGATTGGTTTAAGCTCGACCAAATTTCGATCAAAAATCGCCTGATGTTCGCAATCCCGCTCCTCGCAATTGCAGGCGGCTTGACTCAGATCGATTTCAACATCATCTGGCGATATTTTTCGTGGATGAATCAGACGCTCGCGATGATGATACTCTGGACGGGCGCGGTTTATCTCTATCGCACGCATCCCGAATCGAAGGCGTATCTCGTCTCGCTGATACCCGCGCTTTTCATGAGCGTCGTCACTTGCACTTACATTCTGCAGGCGAAGGAAGGCTTCGAGCTTTCGACTTCGATCACTTACCCCGCCGGCATTATCTTCGCGCTGATATGTTTGGCGGCGTGCGTCAAGACGCGCTTCTCGCAACTCGCGCATCATTGACGATTGAAAATTCTCGACGCAGGTGCTAGAATACCCGCGTTAATTTTTTGCAGCAAAGGGGAGTGAGTTTTTTGCAAAGCACTGTTTCGATTGCCGGGCGCGATGTCATTCAAATTGCGGACTTCAACGCCGAGCAAGTCCGATTGATCCTCGACACCGCCGCCGAGCTCAAATCCGTGCTCAAGCGCAGCATCAAAAAATTGCCGTCGCTTCGCGGCAAGGCGATCGTCAATCTGTTTTTCGAGCCGTCGACGAGAACGAGAACTTCATTCGAGCTCGCGGGCAAATATCTCGGCGCGGACGTGATCTCGATTAACGCCGCGACTTCGTCTGTCGTCAAGGGCGAGTCCGTGCGCGATACGCTGTTGACGGTCGAATCGATGGCGGTCGACGCGATGATCATCAGACACAAGTCGGAAGGCGTGCCGCAATTCGCCGCCAACGTCGTCAAGCCGGTGATCATCAACGCCGGAGACGGCTGTCACGCGCACCCCTCGCAAGCACTGCTCGATCTGTTGACCATTCATCAATTAAAAGCACCGGTCGATCAATTGCGCAGCTTGAAAATTGCGATCGTCGGCGATATCCTCCACAGTCGCGTTGCTCGCTCGGACATGGCGATCTTCAAACTGTTCGGCGCGAACATTCATCTCGCCGCGCCTCCGACATTGTTGCCGCGCTTCATCGACGACTCGATCACCGTGCACTCGAATGTCGATGACGCGATCCGAGATGCGGACGTCGTGATCATACTTCGACTTCAGCTCGAGCGCATGCAAGCCGGTTTGATCCCTTCCGCCGACGAATACTCTCACTTCTTCGGCATCGATCGCAAGCGGCTGAATTTGGCGAAATCCGATGCGCTCGTCATGCATCCGGGCCCGCAAAACAACGGTTTGGAAATTGCCTTCGACGTGAATTATTCCGAGCAATCGGTCATTCGCGCGCAAGTCAATAACGGACTCGCCGTGCGCATGGCGTTGTTGCTGCTCACTCTCAGCGGCGAAAAGGTGGTGCTTTAATTGGCAACGATAAATCATTCGATTTTGATCAAGAACGGGCGCGTGATCGATCCCGCCAATCACATTGACGAGGTTACGGACGTGCTGATTGTCGACGATCACATAGCGGCGGTGCATCCGAATGTCGAATTTCGCGCGCATGACACGATCGATGCGACGGGGCAGATCGTCGTGCCGGGGCTGATTGACATGCATGTGCACTTGCGCGAGCCCGGGCAGGAATATAAAGAA
>CALGGX010000490.1 GCA_937916025.1 uncultured Selenomonadales bacterium | reverse complement strand
CAATGAACTGCCATTCGGATCGTTTTTGACGATCTCGTTGTAATATTGCATGTTGACATGGAGCTCAAGTTTTCGCGCTTTGCCGTTGAAATCGTAATGCGTGACGTAAGCAAGTCGACTGCTGTCTTCTCCGCCTTCGTCGTCGAGATACACCGTCATTGAATGAACCGAAGCTTCCGGCGTGTCAAAACCGATCCCGTACGAGTTTTTGATCAAATCGAGCGAATCGCGAATCCATGCCGAGCGCAAACCGCGAATCACGGCTTCCTTCGCGTCCGGCATGCTCGAGTACAGCGGCGAAGACGAGCCGTCGAGCAGATATTTGCCGTTGAAAGTGACGAGTGCGTTGTCGTTGACCTGATCGACGAGTTGATCGACCTCTTTCTGAATGACGGCGCGATCCCAATCGGTGTTGTCGTCGTTGGCGGATTGGATTGCCTTCTCTTTGATCGTCTTGACGATCTCGAGTGTCGAGGAAACGGCTCCTTCGGCGGTTTTGAGCATTGCCGAATCGTTCTGCACGTTCTGCCCGGCTTGCTCGAGACTTCGGATCAAATTCTTCATCCGTTCCGAAACCGCATACTGCGATGCATCGTCTTGCGCGCCGTTGATTTTCTGACCGACGGCAACTTTCATTGCCGATTTCTCCGCTCGAGTGCTGTTGACATTGAGCTCGCGGAGAGTCAATGCCGTCGATTTGCTGTTGCGAATGTTTACTGCCATGATTGAGGCACCTCCCTGATCGATTGAAAAACCATCCATGAAAATTTTAAAACCGAATTCAGTTTAAACTTTCGACGACACAAGTCGCAATTAAATATTCGCAAATCGATTAGTCGAATTTGTTATATCGAAGCGAGACGTGTAAAAAATCTGCCGCGCTTGTAAACTGCACTCGCGCGAGATATAATTTTTTTAATGGAGGTGAAGTCATGACTTCAGAATTGCATGATCGATTGAAGAAATTTCTCGTCGAGCGCGTCCATTTGTGCCGAGTGCTCGTCGTCGGAGATGTCATGCTCGATAAATATTACTTCGGCGAAGTGACTCGCATTTCGCCCGAGGCTCCCGTGCCGATCACTCATGTTCTCAAGACAAAAGATCAGCTCGGCGGCGCGGCGAATGTCGCTCACAATCTCGCGTTGCTCGGTTGCGCAACGTCGATCGCCGGCTTCGTCGGAGATGATCATTACGGCGAGACACTCGCGGAAAAATTGATCTCGCGCGGCATCGAGTATTTCGATCTGATCCGCACCGCGCATCCGACCACAACCAAGATCAGAATTATCGGCGGGCATCAGCAAATGCTTCGCCTCGATTTTGAAGACACCACGCCCGTCGAGCCGACCGATTACGACCAATTGATCGCCAATGTCAAAAACAAACTCGACGAAGTCAACGCCGTGATCATTTCCGATTACGGCAAGGGCGTCTGCATTGACGAAGTTTGCAGGCAGATCATCAAACTCTGTCGAAAACGCGACGTGCTCGTGCTCGTCGATCCGAAGGGCGTCAATTGGCAAAAATACACCGGCGCGAATTTCGTCACGCCGAATTTTAAGGAATTTCAGGCGATTCTCGATCGGACGATCCGAAACGTCGACGGCGAGATCGAAACTTCCGCGCGCAAGACGATTGACGAGCTCAAACTCGACGGATTGCTCGTCACGCGCTCCGAACACGGACTTTCATTGATCGACAACGCAAATGCCGAGCACATCAAAGCGCGTGCGCAAGACGTTTTCGACGTATCCGGCGCGGGCGATACCGTGATTGCCGTCTTCACACTCGGACTGGCGGGTAAATTGCAACCGTTCGAGGCGGCGTATCTCGCAAACCTCGCGGCGGGCATCGTCGTGGCGAAGGTCGGCACTTACGCCGTCAGCAGAGAAGAATTGCTTGCAAGATTGGAGGAATTGAAATGATCATCGTCACCGGCGGCGCGGGTTTTATCGGCTCAAACATCGTCAAGGCATTCAATTCGCGCGGCGAGTCGGGCATATTGATCGTCGATCATGTCGGCGACGGCGCGAAATTCAAAAATCTGCTCGGCTTGGATTTTCTTGACATCCAATCGAAAGAAGACTTTTTGGCGGATATCAATGACGAAGTTTATTCCGAAATACTCGGCGACAGTCCGATCGATTGCGTCATTCACATGGGCGCGTGCTCGGATACGATGAATTACGACGGCGATTACATGCTCGAAAACAATTACGAATACACGAAACAAGTGATGATGTTTTGCACGCGATTCGACATACCGTTGATCTACGCATCTTCGGCGTCAACGTACGGGCTCGGCTCGAAAGGTTTTAGAGAGTCTCCCGAGTGCGAGGACGCGCTCAATCATTATGCCTTCTCGAAATTGCTTTTCGATCGATATTTGCGTAAAACTAAAGATTCGCCCGTCCAAAACGAATTCCATACGCCGATCATCGGCTTGCGATTTTTCAACGTCTACGGTCCGCAAGAACGGCATAAAGGCAAAATGGCGTCGATTTTTTTGCAGATGTACGATCAATTGAAACGCGACGGTGTCATTCGATTGTTCAAGGGCATCGACGGAGTTGCCGACGGCGAACAGAAGCGCGATTTCATTTACGTCAGAGACGTCGTAAAGATCGTGCTTTGGTTTTTCGATGAAGTGTCGATCAAAGGCGTCGAGAGCGGCATTTACAATTGCGGCACCGGACATGCGCATTCGTACAACGAAGCGGCGCGCGCGATGACAGATGCCTTCGGAAGCGGCAGGATCGAGTACATCGATTTCCCCGACGTCCTTCGCGGCAAATATCAGAACTTCACTCAAGCCGATACATCGAAACTGATCGAAGCCGGTTATAACGGAGGCTTTTCCGATCTCGGCGAAGCGGTTCGCGATTACGTCCGACTGCTCAAAAAGAACGGCGGATATTTTTTTGATTGAAAAAAGTTTCGGCGCGCTTTATAATTTCAAACAGGGAGTGAGCGCAATTGAAAGCAGCAATCGTAATGGGAAGCGATTCGGATTTTCCGATCATGAAACCGGCAATCGATACGCTTCGCGAGTTCGGAATTGAAATTGAAGTGACGGTGGCTTCGGCGCATCGGACGCCCGATCGCGTGTATAAATTCGTGCGGCAGGCTCGGAACTCGGGCGCGGAGGTTTTCATTGCGGCGGCGGGCATGGCGGCGCATCTTGCGGGAGTGATTGCGAGTTGGACGACCGCACCGGTGATCGGAGTTCCAATCAATTCCGAGCCGTTTCGGGGACTTGACGCGCTGTTGTCGACGGTGCAAATGCCGCCGGGCATTCCGGTCGCGACGATGTCCGTCAACGGTGCAAAGAATGCCGCGCTTTTCGCGATCGAGATCATTGCCGTCAGCGATCAATCGGTCAAGCGCAAATTGCTCGAGTATCGCGCGAAAATGGCGGCGGAAGTCGAAGAAAAAGATCGGCGTTTGAAAGAAATGTTGTAAATCGGTTGCATTGCAAAAAACATTCTTATAAAATATCAATACAAATTTTCAATGTGAGGTGTAACAGATGGAAAGAACCAACCAACTGCACGAGGGCAAAGCGAAGATCATCTACGCGACGCACGATCCCGAGCAAGTCGACATGTACTTCAAAGACGAAGCCACCGCGCGCAACGGCGAGAAGAAGGGCACCATTCAGGATAAGGGCATCATCAACAACAAGATCAGCACCTACTTCTTCAAACTGCTCAAAGATCGCGGCATCGACAATCACTATCTCGGCACGCCCGACGCTCGCGACATGATCGTCAAGAAGCTCGAAATGATTCCGCTCGAAGTCGTCGTCCGCAACGTCTTTGCAGGCTCGCTCGCCGCTCGCTTCGGCAAAGAAGAAGGCACGCCGCTCAGCATGCCGATCGTCGAGTTCTACTACAAGTGCGACGAGCTCAACGACCCGCTCATCAATCGCTATCACGCGATCGCGCTCGGCATTGCCACGCTGACCGAGCTCAATCAGATCGAGCATATTGCGTTCTCGATCAACGCGATCCTGAAGGAAGTTCTCGGCGCAAAGAACGTCGACATCATCGACTTCAAGACCGAGTACGGTCGCGACGGCAAGGGCAACATCGTGCTCGGCGACGAAATTTCGCCCGACAACTGCCGCTTCTGGGATAAAGATTCCAAGCAGCGTCTCGACAAAGACGTCTTCCGTCATGATCTCGGCAGTCCGGAAGAGGCATATCAGGAAATTCTCCGCCGTTTGACTCTCTGAGCCCCGATAAAAAAAACTCCTGCCGGTCGGAGCAAAGACCGGCTCACCTTCGGGTGATTGACATTCAACAATGAGGTGGATCGATGCAAGAACGATTGACTTACAAAGATTCCGGCGTCGACATCGATGCGGGCAACGAGTCCGTGCGGCTGATCAAAAACGCCGTGCGCTCGACTTACCGCCAAGAAGTCCTCGGCGATCTCGGCGGCTTCGGCGGACTTTTCGCCCTCGACACTCTGAAATATCGCGAGCCCGTCCTCGTCAGCGGCACGGACGGCGTCGGCACCAAACTCAAAATCGCCTTCCTGCTCGACAAACACGACTCGATCGGGCAGGATTGCGTGGCGATGTGTGTCAACGATATTCTCGTTCAAGGGGCTGAGCCTCTCTTTTTTTTGGATTATCTCGCGGTCGGCACGCTCAATCCGAAGCAGGTTTCGGCGATAGTCGGCGGCGTGGCGCGCGCCTGCAAAGAGTCCGGTTGCGCGCTCATCGGCGGCGAAACGGCCGAAATGTCCGGCTTTTACGCGCAAGGCGAATACGATCTCGCCGGTTTTGCCGTCGGCATTGCGGAAAAATCAAAACTGATCTCGGTCGACAGAGTTTGCGAGGGCGATGTGCTTCTCGGCTTGCCGTCGAGCGGCTTGCATTCCAACGGCTTTTCGCTCGTCCGAAAGATCGTCTTCGAGCGTCGGCAAATGACCGGCAACGAATTTATTTACGAGCTCAACAAAAAAATCGGCGAGGAGTTGCTCACGCCGACCCGGCTCTATCCGAAAACATGTCTGCCGCTGATTGACAAATTCGAGTTGCACGGCATGGTGCACATCACCGGCGGCGGATTTTATGACAATATTCCGCGCGCGTTGCCGGACGGGCTCGCCGTCGACATCGATTCAAACGCGTGGACGGTTCCGACGATTTTCAAACTGCTCCAACGCTGGGGCAATGTAGAGTGGCGCGAGATGTTCCGCACTTTCAATTGCGGCATCGGAATGATTTTGATCGTCGCGCCGAAAGATGCCGAGCGGATCATGAACGATCTGTCCGAACGCGGCGAAGAAGTTTTCGTGCTCGGGCGTGTCGTCCGCGCGGAGGATGTAGAAGAACGAGTTGTGATCAAAGGCGGTGTTTTCGATGCTTAAACTCGGAGTGCTGTGCTCGGGGCGCGGCTCGGATTTGCAATCGATCATCGACGCAATTGCGGACGGCAAATTGAAAGCCGAGATCGCAATCGTGTTGACAGATAAGCCGAATGTCATGGCATTGGAGCGGGCGGAACGCGCGGGGATCAAAAATCTCTGCATCAATCGGAAGGAGTTCGGCGATCAATTGTCATTCGAGGCGAAATTGATGACCGAGCTCCGCGCGGCGGGCGTCGAATTGGTGATCTTGGCAGGTTTCATGCGCATTTTGAGTCCGACGTTCGTGCGCGCGTACAAAGATCGGATCATGAATATACATCCGTCGTTGTTGCCGGCATTTCCGGGTGCGCATGCGCATCGCGACGTGCTCGCTTACGGCGTGAAGGTAAGCGGCTGCACGGTGCATTTCGTCGACGAAGGCACGGACTCCGGACCGATCATCATGCAAGCGGCGGTTCCGGTGCTCGAAGACGACACGGAGGAAACTCTCGCGGCGCGCGTGCTCGAGCAGGAGCACATCATCTACCCGCTCGCAATTCAATTGTATGTCGAGGGGCGGCTTCGGCT